>NZ_JBJURL010000012.1:0-73080 GCF_046097905.1 Pseudarthrobacter sp. NKDBFgelt
TTCCTCGCCCGCACCATCCCCCACTCCGACGGCCCGGACTGCATCGACCGCGGCATCCTGGAACGCTTCCTCGCCGAACTCGCCCGGGATAAACGGGCCGTGACTTCCCGTGGCCGCGACATCAGCTCCCTGAACGCCTTCTTCGCCGCGATCCGCCGCCACGACCGGGCCAAGGACCTGCCGGCATCGGCGAACTTCTACCCCGAAGACTTCCCACGACCAGCCAAACGACTGCCCAGAGCCCTGGCCGATCACATCATGGCGCAACTCGACCAACCCGAAAACCTCGGCAAATGGACCAGCCCCGACAGTCGGCTACTCACACTGATACTGATGCGCTGCGGACTGCGCGTCGGGGACGCCTGCAACCTGGTATCAGACGGCGTGGTCCGTGACGGTGACGGCGCCCCATACCTTCGCTATATGAACCGGAAGATGAAACGCGAAGCCCTCGTACCCCTCGACGAGGAAGTCCATACCGCCATCCTCGATCAGCAACGACGCGTCCGCGAACGATTCCCCGAAGGCAGCAACTGGCTGTTCCCGGCCCCGAAGATGAACCCCGACGGAGCAAAACCGCTCACCACACACTCCTACCGCGGACAGCTTGAAGACTGGCTGGAACGCTGCGACATTCGCGACGAACACGGGCAAGAGGTGCGCCTGACTCCGCATCAGTGGCGCCACACCTTCGGGACAACACTGATCAACCGCGACGTTCCTCAGGAAGTTGTCCGGGTCCTCCTCGATCACACCTCGGCGGAGATGACCGCCCATTACGCCCGGCTGCATGACACGACCGTGCGTCGCCACTGGGAGAAAGCCCGCAAGGTCAACATCAACGGCGACACCATCACCATTGACCCGCAGGGACCACTCGCCGAAGCCAGCTGGGCCAAACAACGCCTCGGCCGCGCGACGCAGAGCCTGCCGAACGGATTCTGCGGGCTGCCGGTTCAGAAAACCTGCCCGCACGCCAACGCCTGCCTGACCTGTCCCATGTTTGTCACCACCGCCGAATTCCTCCCCCAGCACCAAGAGCAGCGCCGCCAGACCGTCCAGATCCTCTCCGCGGCCGAGGCCCGCGGACAGACCCGGCTCATCGAGATGAACCAGGCCGTGCTGCACAACCTGGACCGCATCATCGACTCCCTCGACGACACCGCACCAGCCGAGGCCGCCGGATGAACCGCCCCGACAACAGCCGGCACCTGATCAAAGCTGCACAGCAGCGCGCCGCTCTCACCCGGTCCAAAGCCGTCCAAGCGCTGCGCACGCTGCACGCGGAAGGCCGACCGGTCACCTTCGACGCCGTCGCCAAATACGCCCGAGTCTCCCGGTCCTGGCTCTACACCCAGCCCGACCTCCGCGCCGAAATCGAACGCCTCCGCCAAAACCACGCCTCAGCGGAGCCCACACCGGCATCACAGCCACAGCGGGCAAGCGAGGCCTCGCTACGGCAACGACTCGAAGCGGCCAACGACAGAATCCGACGACTCAACGACGAGAACCAACGACTGCGACAGCAACTCGCACACGCCCTCGGACAACGCCGCCAAAGTCCATCACCAGACCCAGCGACCATCCCGAATCCATAACAGATCCACGAGAATGAAAGGACACCCAATGCCACCGTCATGCACGTCCCGGACACACCCACCAACCCAAAACCGCAGGCCAGAGGCACAGGAGCCCGACGGGCTCAAGATAATGCAACAACAGGTCGGGCACAGCTACTCCTCGACCACAGCCCTCTATACTTCCGTGTCGGCGGACTTCAAACAGAAGACCATCCAGAAAATGATCGCCCAGCGGCTACGCAGCGGCGACGGCGAGGGGAACGATCATGGCTGAACAGCGACGGATCGGCTACCGCTGGAACCTCCGGCAACTGATGGCTCGACGGAACCTCTGGAAGACCACCGAACTGCTCCCCCTACTCAAAGCCCGGGGCATCAACCTCTCCAACGCGCAGGTCCACCGACTGGTCACCGGTACACCCGAACGCATTCCTGCCCAGACCTTCGCGGCCCTCTGTGACATCCTCGAATGCACGCCCAACGACCTGTTCGAACCCTACGTCCAGATGCGCGCCGCCAAAACCGCCAACGCACCCAAGCGGCCAGAAGACCTGGGCATCACACCTGGAGCGCCGATCGCCCGCCGGATCCGCGTCCTGCCTCCGGAAGAAGATGACTAGGCCACGCAAAGCCGGCGACCCTACCAAATGGCCGGAAGCCTGCGGGCGATGCGGCGAACACCACAAAATCGCCGTCCGGTGGCCCGACGCCGGAATCTGCGGCTACTGCTACCAGCAGGCCAAAAGAACCCGAGGCACCTGCGCCTGCGGCCACAACGGCGTGCTGCCCGGACGCGTCGACACCCTGCCGGCCTGCCGGAAATGCTCCGGAGTTCAGCTCAACGTTGACTGCATCGGATGCGGGACGGAAGGCGAACTCCACTCCGGCAACCGCTGCTGGTCATGCATCCTTACACTGACCATTGACCGACTCCTCAGCCCAGACAACGAGCCGCCCTCCGCCGCTCTTCAGGTAATTGGCACCGCTCTGAAGTCCATGAAACGCGCCAATAGCGGACTCACGTGGATCCAGCAGTCGCACGTCACGGCATTCCTTCAACAACTGGCAGCCGAGCCTGTGATCACCCACGCCCGCCTCGACGAACTACCGGCGTCCCGGACCCGCGAATACGTCCGCGGCCTACTCGTCGAACACCATGCGCTGCCCCGTCGCGATGAACTTAGCATTAGGTTCAGCGACTGGGCCGAGCAAGCCCTCGACAGGATCACCAGCCCGAGCCACCGCGACATCATGCGCCTCTACATCCGCTGGCACCACCAGCGCCGCATGAACCAGATGGACGAAGTCACCCGAGGAACGTTCCTGCGGGCCAAACAGGCAGTCACCGTCGCCGTAGAACTTCTGAACTGGCTCAGCGATCAAGGTGCCGAACTCGCCGAAGTGAATCAAGCGCACCTGGACCGATGGCAGGCGGAAGGCCCGACGACACGAGGCATCGCCTCACGTTTCCTCGACTGGGCAACCAAAACCAACCTCATCGACCCTTCCCTGCAACTGCAGCCCCACCGCCGCGGCACCAGCCCACGACTCGACGCAGCCGCCCAGAACGGCCTCGTCCAGAACCTGAGCCACACGACCGACATGAACCCCAGAGACCGGGCAGCGGCTATCCTCGTCCTGGTCTTCGGCCAGCAAGTCTCCGGCATCGTCAAACTCACTTGGGACAACGTCACCGTGACCGAGGAAATCGTCACCATCACCCTCGGAACCGTCGAAATCGCTCTCACACCTCCGCTCGATGAGCCCTGGCGAGAACTAGCAGTCACGCCAACCCACCATCAAACGGCCGCGCACCCCAACAGCAACTGGGTATTCAGAGGCGGCTCGCCAGGCCGGCACCTCCAGGCCTCAACCCTCACCCAGCGGCTAAGCACGGCTTTCAGCAGTCGGGCGGCCAGGCTCGGAACACTTCACGAACTCACCAAACTCGCACCCGTGGCCATCATCGCTGAAGCCCTTGGCTACTCCCCGGCCACGATCGATCGCCATGCCCTGGCGTCGTCGGCAAACTACATGGAATACATGTCCACTTTCCACACAAGAGGCGGACTCGAGGAACCGCTTCGGACGGTGAAGTAGCATGGCCGCATGTGTCACCCGGACGGAATCGACGAGCCTCTGCAGTCGCTGCCCCCTGGGATGGCCAGGAAATATGCCGAGTACAGACCTGCTATTCCCGGAGAAATTAAGCCTCCCCCGACCAATGTTGGAGGCTACGACGAATTACTCGAGTTATGCCGGAAGAAGGGTATGTCGATTCCCCGCTCACGACAAGGACTGGTAGCAGTCGATTCTTTGATAGGGAGCGCAGAAGACAAGGCATCCCTGGAAGCGCTGGTCAGGCCCATAGGAATGTTCCTGGGCGATGTATTGACCCACACCATCCCTGGTGCGCACTGGAAAGTCATCAACGAAAGCTTCCCGGAGGTCACCATATACAGGCACACGAGTGTCTCAGTTATCCATGTTGCTCAAAGACGATTAACTCTCGGCACCCCGACACTTGTGATGAACTACGACCGCGCGGCGGACCTGGTGGGCCGAGAGCCACTTCAAGGCGACTGATGCGGCCGATAAGCCGGGTCCATTCAGGGCTTTAAAAATGACTCGCATTTTGAACATCCGCTCCAGACATGCCCCGGTCAAAAAGAACTTCTACTCGTCCCACTTCAACACGTCCCGCTACCAGTCGAAAATGAGCGGGGGAGTGCCCGAGGAAGGGGGTGTATCCCATACCAAAAGAAGATCAACCAGGCTCGGGCGGCAACGGAGCGAGCCGGGACTTTGTCAGGTCCTGTTAGACAGCCTTGGCGCCCGGCCTTCCAGTCTGGCGCCACGGTTGACGATGGATCTGAGCGGCCATGGAAACCGCGGCGGATTTTTTTTGGGTTGTCAGCAGGACTTCCTATCTGTGAAGCAGCCCTCCATTGACAGAGATTGTTTGTCCGGTGATGTAGCTGCTCTCGTCGGAGAGGAGGAAGGCGGCAAGGCTGGTCATGTCGTCGGGACCGGCTCCCTCCGCAATCCGTTTCGCTGCAGTCGACCCAACCCTCTAGATTCGGGGGTATTCGTTGGTCAACTCACATGATTCAGGACAGTTTCCGCACGTCCGGATTGCGTTGGTGAGTGCAATCGTTTGCGAAGAGGTTCTGATGTGCGTCACGATATGGGCCATTTTCCTGCCAGCGCCTGAGGCAATACGGGCTCGAGGATTCGGAGGGTTAGGCCCCAAACTGTATGCCCCTGAAACCTCCGCACGGGGACTTTCCTCCGAGTGTTCCAGCCCGGAAAACATAGTTCTTCTTCTCCTGCTGCAGTTTCGGAGGCCAGCACATTCACTGGTACATCGACCACCTCCTCGACCTCCGCCATTTGAGGCTTCCATACAAAGCTTGGTGTGATCCCCTGCAGTTGGACTACGAAAGGTGAAACTCGATAGCGGGTTACGTGGGTATCAATTGGTTCGAGTTGAGAGAGTAAAACAATTTGCTTGGTGCTCAATCCCAGCTCTTCGATAGTTTCACGAAGGGCAGTGTCCCAAGCACCTTCGTCCTGTGGTTCCCGATTGCCTCCAGGCAGCGAAATCTGGCTTCCATGTTGTCCATAGTTTGATCGTTTGATCAGTACCAAGCGAAGATTCCCCTTCTCGTCCCTGTAGAAAGGTATAGCGACTGAAGCCTGCCGCAGTTCCTGCATCCGTTTCTCCAAGCTGACTGACTGTAATCAGAAATGTCAGTGCGAGTGATGATATTGGTTTTTTTGGAGTGAAGTGTCGCGCTCAGTTCACTCCGGCCGTGGCTGGGGCCACTGATGCCGGGGGCCGACAACGAGAAAGGGATCCCTTCGCGGTGCGCCGCTGATTGGCTTACGTTTACAGCAACCAACTACGACCGCCCTGCGACATCTGTAGCATCTCAAGGGCAAGGCATCAGGGTCACCTTGGCAGAGGATCAAAGATCAACGGGCTACTGGAGTAACAAGCGGGACCGACCGCATTGTGGGTTGCAGCCGGCTAAAGCAGCAGGCCTTGCAAATTTTCAGCGGCGACGCGGATCATTCCCCCAAGTTCCGCGCGCAACTTGTCCGACATCCGGTGAGCCGGCACCGAAACGTTAATCCCGAAAAGCGCCCCGGACGGGCCCGTAATAGCCACGGCGACCGACGTAACTCCGTCTTCACTTTCCTCTCTGCTCGTGGCGTATCCCGCTCGGCGGATCTCATCAAGCTCGGCTTCGAGGTTTGTTCTTGTCTTGATTGAGTTTTCCGTCAGCACGGGGAGTTCCTTATTCGGGTACAGGGCCCGTAGCTGCTCCTGAGTGAGCCGGCTCAGCATCGCTTTTCCTGTCGCAGTGCAGTTGGCTGGCAGCGTGATGCCTTGGCGGGAGCCCACCCGCACTGCCCTTGAGCTTTCAATGGCATCAAGGAATCGGGCGTCTGTCCTCTCGAGCGTGGCGAAGTGGACTGTTTCCCCGGTTTGTTGGAACAGCTGTTCAAGTACGGGACGAGCGAGGGCCCTGATGTCTACCTGGCGTCTGATGGCGAAGGCGATGGAACTGAGCGCCTGGCCTGGTTCATATGCGCGAGTAGCCGGGTTTTGTCGCACGAAGCCTCGGTAGAGCAACATCCCCATAAGCCTGTGCGCTGTCGACGATGCAACACCAAGATAGTTGCTCGCATCTGTTAACCGGATGCTGGGCTGGGTTTCGAATAGCAGGAGCAGTCGCAATGCATTGTCAACAGATTCGATGGGGTACTGCGGTGGCGGGCCGTGTTTGGATGTGCCGTTCATAGGGTCAGAAGACATGTCAGATGTCCCCTCCGTCCCCGGGATGAGAGTCTGTACGCTCCTGTCGGCTAGCTTCACCATGCAGCGTTAATCCGAGCGAGTTCGTGTCTCCAAGCCGTTTGCGTGTTGAACGACCCACCGAGGTCTGGCAGTTCAGCCATGTCCGAGTCTGGGAGGTCTTTGAGCGCTCCCCCAGCTGAAGTCACCTGAAGCGACAACCCTGCAAGGGTATCTACGCTGATTGCCTGGAGTACTGCTTGCTCCACGCTCCCTGCGGCGCTGGTCAGCCCGTGTCCGCGGAGCAGCACGACAGGACGATCACCCATGGCGTGGAGCATTTCCGCAGCCAACTGGCGGTTCCTGACCAGTACTCCCCGCGGATACACGGGTACCCCGCCTGCTGCCAGGCGGGTGCCTGGAATATCGAAGGCTCCGACGATCGGGCGGATGCCAAGCCCGGCGAGGTCAGCTGCGACGACCCGAGGCGGGTGCGCGTGGACGACCGCGTTGATGTCGGGGCGTTGGCGTAACAGTTCCGTGTGCAGGGGGAGTTCGTTAGGGGCGGAGTATCCCCCCTCCAACTCGCCTTCAGCAGCGGGGTTGCCGTCAAGGTCGACCAAACGGATGTCGCTGGCTTCGGTGAATGCCAGCCCGCGCTCCTGGGGACCCCTACATCGGACCAGCAGGCTGTTCTCGCCGATTCGAAGGCTGATATGGCCGAGGATGCCGTCTGCCAGGCCACGGTGTGCCAGCACACGGCAGGCCAAAGCAATCGCTTCCCTCGCCCCTGCATGTGTCAGGGGTGACCAAGTCTGTCCCATCAGGATGCCGCCAAGGGTTGGGGGTCTAGCATTGGTTCGAGTTTCTCCCGCAGTTCTTGAACTGTTATTCCCGTACCCATGCCGCGGCGGCAGGCCAGGAGCGCCTTAGGCCAGTTCACGATGGCGGCACCACTCAGGCTGGTGCCGTCAACCGTATATAGCGCGGCGAAGCGCCCGTGAACTTCCGGATGTCCGATAACGACGTGTTCAGCCTTTCCGCCCACCCGGCCTACCACCTGGATCTTCCAATCGTGTTGGTCGCTCCAGACGTACTCGACGGGAGTGTAGGCGCGGGGAGTCTCCGGATGCGTGATGTTGTAAGCCACGCACGCGGCCTGCTCGACGGCGTTGGTCCAGTGCTCGATCCGGATATCTTCGCCATGTTTTTGGTGCCGCCATCGTGCAACGTCGCCGACGCCATATATGTGTGGGGCATCCACGGTGCGGCAGTATTCGTCGAGCACCAGGCCGTTGTCCACGAGCAGACCGGAAGATGCGAGCCAGGCGTCGTTGGGAACGGCGCCAATGCCGACCAGAATTGTGGCGGCCTCCAGGTTCTGACCGTTGGTAAGCCGCAGGGCGAAAGAGCCCTGTTCGCCGTCGATGGACTCGACTCCGGTACCAAAGATTGTCTTCACGCCATTGCTACTGTGAAGGTCTCCGAACCACTGTCCGACTTCCGCGTTGAAGATGCGGCTCATAGGGATCGGGAGTGGGTCGATAACTGTCACTTCCAGACCAAGCGCCCGCGCTGTCGCCGCGGCTTCGGCGCCGATGAAACCTGCGCCGACAACAGCCAGATGTCCACCCTTCGCGAGGTCCGCACGGAGGCTGCGGCCGTCGTCGAGGGTGCGAAGAACATGGATGCCAGGCCGCTGCCCCCACGGCGATGGGCGGGCGGAGGCGCCTGTGGCTATGACCAGGTTGTCGAAGTGCAGAGCTTCCTGACCTTGCAGATTCAGCAGGTTTCCTGCGATGTCGATCCCGGTTGCTGCACGTCCAAGTTGCAGCTCTATTCCTAATTCCTGGGCTTGGTCGCGGTCCAGTAGGCAGATGGAGGCTTCAGTTGCTGTACCTGCCAGGACAGTTTTGGACAACGGCGGCTTGTCGTAGGGCAGTTCCGTTTCTTCACCGACGAGAACGATACGTCCTTCGTATCCCTCCAGGCGTAGGGACTGTGCGGTCCGTACACCCCCGATGGAGGAGCCCACGATGACAGTTACTGTATTCAATTAGTCCTCCACTATCAGGGCGGAAACGGGGCAGCTGCGGGCTGCCTCCACGACCCGGGCCCGGTCAGCCTCGGGTACTTCAG
This sequence comes from Pseudarthrobacter sp. NKDBFgelt, assembly GCF_046097905.1. Taxonomy (NCBI): domain Bacteria; kingdom Bacillati; phylum Actinomycetota; class Actinomycetes; order Micrococcales; family Micrococcaceae; genus Pseudarthrobacter; species Pseudarthrobacter sp. NKDBFgelt. The sequence goes on from NZ_JBJURL010000012.1 coordinate 8,524, forward strand.
TCTTGAGGAGGACTACGATCCCGTCGTCATCCAGATCAAAATAATCGGTCGCCCCGACAACGCAGTTGGCGTACCCCTGGCAGGCTGCTAGGTCTGCTTTTACGACTGGCATGCTCAAACTCCTTGGCCTAAGTGTTGCTGTTCTTCTTGAATTGGGGCGGTCGTTCATCCTCGGCGATGAGCGGACCGAATGGATTTCCGATCATGGCCGAAAACGTTGCCGGCGCCTGCCATGTCAGCGCCTCGAGTTCCAGCGGGCACAATGAAACCCACTGCGCGGAGCGCGGGGATTTGATCATCAGCCGGGAGCCATTGCGGGTCTCCACCCTTGTGATGTGCACCTCGGAAAACTCATTGGCAATCACGATCGGAGCGCCAGTGGCATGCGCTTCCAGCCGGACGCGTTCCTCTGCCGCGCGAATGGCGGCAAGGCGGTCTTCTTCCTCGCCTTCCCAACCAATTTTCATAGGAATATGGCCAGATTCTGCATGCGGATAACCGACTCATCCACCATGATGGTCCGACGCGCCAGTTCCCATCCGGTACCGGTGCGGCGCAGAAGGTCCTCACGTCCGGCGGACACCGTAGCGGCCTCCCGTACATCGCCCCTGCTGCGGAAGAGCAGCACCGCCGAATCAACGATGATTTCGTTCGGGTTGTCTGTGCGGAACGTCCGAACGTTCGTGATGTAGTGGCGCAACCGTGAGGGAGGGTCTTCGGTCCAGGCATGCTCTGTGGCAAACCGGGCTACCCGTCGGCTGAGCGAGTACCTGTTTTCATCAAGATGGGCCATACCGGGGGACGTGCTGTAGCCGGCACCCAGGGCGGTCGTCACCCGCACGGGCATCAGATAATGCACGTCCTCAGCAATCCGTGCCATCCATGCGTCATAGTCCTGGGCGTCCAGGAGGTAGGCTTCGTCAACCAGCCAACGGTGCGCCTGAAGGTGGAGCGCATCATCGAACGGGAGGGATTCCCCTATCCTCTGGGTGCGTGGGGCATGGCCACCGAGAACAGACTGCTCCGAAAGGGTCTTGCCGTTGCGATCGGTTTCAACGCTCATGGCCTAGGCCTCCTTTGTGAGGATCGGGTCGGCTGGGATGGCAGTGCTCCCGACGGCGGCCCGTGAAGGATCCGCCTCGGTGGCCGCGGGTGCCTGAATAGGATCGGTTCCGACGTGCAGCTGGGCCGCTTTCTCCATCGGTCGTTCGAGGTGATCAGCCCACCGCAGCAGGAGTTCACGCTGGTTGTATTCGCTGTAGCCGATTCGTGTGGAACCTGGTCCTGAATACTCATCTGAGGTCAGGGGTTCTACGACGTTCTGCCCGTTTTCCAGCATGCCCATCCGGCTGTTGAGCAGGAGGCGGCGGGCCATAGGGCCGCCCGCCGTGCTCGTCAGCGAGACCCAGTTTTCAACGTCGTCTTGTTCAAACATGCCGCCGCTGCCAAAGCACATGAGATATGCCTTGTACGAAAGGGCTTTGAACTCCTCTGACGCGTTCTTGTCCACGGCAAACCACGAAACGATTTCGGTCTCGTCCTCGCTGATGGGCTGCCATTGGCGGATGGAGATAAACGGCAGGACTTCGTCGGAGTCCTCTTCTACGCGGGGCCAGTTGTGGACGAAGCTCATGTTTGGGAAGACCGATGCGGCCGAGACCATGAATCCGTCCTTGCCGACTACATCAAGCTGCTCCTGGCTCCATTGCTCCTTCATCCGCGCGATCATGTCGTCGGGGTAGCCGACATAGCGAAGCCGTTCCTCCAAGGTGCCCTCGGGGAGCTTGTAGGTGGTACCGCCGCCGTTGCCGGCCCAGTAGGTTGTTCCGTCCTTGCGCTTCTCAGCCTTGGGTTCGCGGAAGAGACCGATTTCAACAACTGACGTGTGCGTTTGGGGAGTGTGGTACATGTCGCCGGCGAAGTTTTCGGCGCCGATCTTCCAGTTCGCTTTGACACGCCAGCGCTGGGGGCCCCGGAGTTCGATGCCGTCAGCGCTTTGCTTGGTGTAGTAATCCATGTAGAACTTGAAGTCGCCCAGGAAGTCCTCAAGGGGTTCCGCGTCAGGGTCAAGGCTGATGAAAATCAGACCGTTGTATACCCCCAGAGAAGGAGCGGGGAGCAGAGTCTGACCTTTTTTCTTGAAGCCTTCTTCCCCACCGTAGGCCTCTTTGTGGAACGGCAGACCCACGATGCGACCATCGTTGCGGTAGGACCAGCCGTGGTAGGGGCAGCGGAAATGCGAGGCGTTTCCCATCTCGGCCCGGCAGACCTGCATTCCCCGGTGGAGGCACATGTTAAAGAGAGCACGGATCTCGCCCTTTTCGTCTCGGGAAATGATGAATGAATCTTCGAGTACACGGCGCACTACGTAGTCGCCGGCTTCGGGCACTTCGGACTCGTGGGCAACGAAGAGCCAACTCCGTCCGAATAGGCGCTCCTTTTCGAGCTCGAAGATCTCCTTATCGTTGTAAATGTGTGCAGGAATCATGCCGCGCTGCACGTCCTGGATAACGCTGGTCTGGTCTGTCATGAGAGGTCTCCTTCGTTGGGCCCGCATGTCTTCTCTGTGTTGCAGAGAAGGTTTCTGTAATCAAGAGGATGACGCAAAATGTGAGGTTCGTCAACCCCTCTCGATTCCGTGAAGAAGCATCGTCGGAATCAATGGCCGTTTTCAGGCAGATCAGAGTCGCGTGCGGCCCGGTACACCTTCGGAAGCCTGCACCTCTGGGAGGGCATCGGCATTGTCCCCGTCGTCGTCGGTCTCCTCGGCGGTGCCGAAGTGCTGCAGTCCATGCTCGACAAAGACGGTGACACCAAGACGGCCGTGCCGCCACACCTTGGCGGCATCCTCGTCGGCGTCAAGGATTCCTTTCGCCACTGGTCGTTGATGCTGCGCACCAGTGCCATCGGTGCCGTCCTGGGAATGATGCCCGGTCTCGGAGGATCGGTGTCCCAGTTCATCGCCTACGGCCACGCCAAGCAAACCTCGAAGCATCCCGAGGAGTTCGGCAACGGTTCGATCGAGGGCGTGATCGCCGCAGGTGCGACCACGACAGCGAAGGACGGGGGCCACCTCGTACCGACGATCGCCTTCGGCGTGCCGTCGGGCGCGAGCATGGCGGTGCTACTCGGCGCGTTCCTGATCCTCGGCCTGAATCCTGGCCCCGAGATGCTGGGCGAGCACCTCAACGTGACGCTCTCGCTCGTGTGGATCATCGTGCTGAGCACGATCGCGGCTGTCATCCTCGGCTACCTGCTGATCCGTCCCCTTGCCAAGCTCACCTCGGTGACCGGAAGGCTGCTCGTACCGTTTCTCATCACGATGCTCACCATCGGCGCATTCTCGAACACCAGCTCGCTCGACGACGTCTGGATCATGCTCGTCTTCCTCGCCATCGGCGTGATGTGCAGCCGCTTCAAGTGGCCCCGCATCCCGCTGCTGCTTGGTCTGGTGCTCGGCGAGATCCTCGAGCGGTACTTCACCGTCAGCTACGCGCTGTTCCAGTTCAACTGGCTCAGCCGGCCCGGCGTGATCGTCATCGAGGTCATCATCGCCGGCATGATCATGTTCACCGCGGTCCGCACCGCTCGCAAAAAGCGCGCCGATAAGCGCGAGCTCCTGGCCACCGGAGGTCTCGTATGAGCACCGAAATGATCCACTCCATCGAAGGCGACGGCGAGGGCGGCTCGCGGGGGCGCCACGTGCACAAGCCCGATCTGATCATCACATCCGTGCTGCTCGTCGTGTTCGTCGTGGCGTTCCTGATGGCCACGGGCTGGAGGGACCTCGCCGCCTACTTCCCTCTCGGCGTCAGCGGCGTGGGTGTGATTGCCAGCGCCTCCTTACTCGTACGGGTGCTGTTCTTCCCGCCCAAGCCGGCCGCCCCGAAGACCAACGTGCCCGAGGCCGCCAAGTCGGTGGCCGAGCAGGAGTACGAGTTCTTCAAGAACCTCTCGACGCGGGACTGGATCACCTCGCTCGGCTGGCTCGGCGGCTTCTTTGTCGCACTGTCGGTCTTCGGTATCTACCTCGCCATGGTCGCCTTCACCGTAGGTTACCTGCGCTTCCAAACCGCCAAGTCGTGGTGGTTCGCCGCCATCTACGCGGCCCTGCTCGGCGGCGTCATCTACGTGGTCTTCGCGATCGCCCTCAAACTGCCGCTGCCGGGCGGGCTGCTCGGCCTCGCCTGAGCGCCCGTTTCCCTGCTCTCCCTTCCCGCGTCACCGCCCGGCCGCCTATGGTCCGGGCGCACCAAAATCGAAAGGACCCGTCCCAATGCGTAAGCTCGCACTCGGCCTCGCCGCCCTCGCCCTCGCCGGCGGCGCACTCACAGGCTGCTCGTCGGCAGGTGCCACCGGCGCGTCAACCTCCCCGGAGGACGCAGCGGCCAAACTGAAAAACCAGACGATCACGCTGGTCGTCCCGTTCGACCCGGGCGGGGGCTACGACGCCTACGCCCGCATGTTGGCCCCGAAGCTTGCCGACGAGCTCGGCGCTACAGTAATTGTCGAGAACAAGCCCGGCGCGGGCGGCATCCTCGCCACGAACGAGTCCGTGCACGCCAAGCCGGACGGGAAAACCCTCGTGCTGCTCAACGGCCCCGGCCACCTCGGTGCTGCGATCGCGAAGACCAACGGCGTCCGGTACGACGCGAAGACAATGAGTTACATCGGCCAAATCAGCTCCGAACCCGACGTGCTCGCCACCAGCAAGTCCTCCAGCATCGCGTCAGTGGACGACATCGCTGGCAAACGCTTCGCGGCCACCGGCCCCGGCTCAAACGAGTACATCGACGCCGTAGTTCTGAACCAGCTCCTTGGCATGGACAACCAGGTCGTGACCGGTTTCAAGTCCAGCAACGAGGCCAGCCTCAACGTTATCCAGGGCAACGTCGAGCTGCATTCGCGCTCGTTCGGCAGCCAGCAGCCAGGTATCAACGCCGGCGATCTTAAACCGATCCTCGTCATCGGCGAGAACACCGGTGAGAAGGAGATCAAGGACGTCGACAACCTCCTCGACGTGGTGAAGGGCGACCAGAAGGAACTCGCAACGCTGCACACGAAGCTCATCTCCAGCGGCCGCCTCCTCGCGGCCCCCCCAGGAATGGACCCGGGCACGCTGCAGACAATCCGCGACGCCTTCGAGAAGGTCATGACCGACAAGGCCTTCATCAAGGCTGCCGCCGACACCAAGCGGCCGGTCCACTATACGAGCGGCGACGACGTGCAGAAGCTCGTCAACGACGTGATGGGCTCACCACAGGAGTACGTCGACCTCATCACGAAGGCCTACACGGGCTGATCACCGACGTTCAACAGGGGGTGTCCCAGAAACCCTCCTGGGACACACCCCGTCTTTGCCTCAGGACCGAGGTAAGGCCGACCCGGATGCCGGCGAGATGACCTTTGCCCGGAAGAGCGTGCGCGCCATGCGCGCGAAACGATCGATAACGAGCGGCAAGGGCAAGCCCGATTGGCTACGGACGTTCTCCGCCGGCACCGGATCCGTCCCCACGCAATCACCCGCATCCATTGCATAATCAACGATGCCCTGCGCGAGGATGACGCCGTCCTGCTTGACGACCGCGCAAGCGCCGACCACGCCCATCGGTGTCCAAATCGTTCCGCCTGCCTGCAGGCTCACCTGCATTCCCAGCTGGCGCAACGAGGCGAGCACCCATTCAGACGCGGCTTCGAGCGGGTCCTCCGTTCCGCTGATCCCGAGCGTTTCCCTGGTGGCGATCGTCGACCACAGGATGGCCGCAGGTCCGGCAGCAAGCCACTGCCCACCGGGCGTGGGGCGCGCAACAACGGGCACGTCCTCCCGCGGCGCTGTGCGAGACGCTTCCTCCGCGACCAGCACGACGGTCCGGTCCGGCTGCCAGAGACGCATCACCGCCCCCCGTCGTCCCGCAGAGACGTCCGAAACGAGGCCGAGGTCACGGGCGACGCCATCGAGGGGAGCTCGCGGCTCCGGCTCCACATGAAGCTCCCAGCACGGACGCATGCTTCCATCATAGGGGCCTGGTTCGGGACGAACGGGCGGCGGAAGTCAGTGACAATCTCAATGACCGGTCGACACACCACCGGATCCTCGGCTCTCCCGATCCAGGGTCTCGTCATGTCCGCGTCATGTCCAAGTTTTCCGACCCGTTCGCTGGGGAAGGGGCCAACCAAGGCGTGTGAAGCGTCCCCGATCGTTGGCGAGCCGGTCTTCTAGGACGACCGCGGTCCATTCCGATACCTGGACGAGAGACTATCGGGCCTGGACGGTGAGCCCTGCGGGCTTTCGAACCACAACCGTTTGCTGGACCCTGACCATTCCTCTACAGACACATCACCGCCTTTGATTGTCGGCGCTCGAACACCCACCGTCCCCGTTGTTGCAACGGCAGAGCGGGCATCGAAGCCATTAGAACGACATCAGGGTGGTCAAGAACAAAGGCCTACCACTGCCTCTGCTGTACAGAACTTTTATCTGGACAGCAGTAAAGTGATGTGTTTCACTTGTACAACCACGGATCTGACACGAAGATGAGGGAGAGCCGAATGAGTTTTGAACCAATGGGACGCCGCGGATTTATCAAGATCACAGCGGCAGCGGGCGGGACGTTATTTCTGGGAGGCCTCACGGCGTGCGGCCAGGACAGCGGCGGCAGCGGCGGGGGTAAGAAGGGATATTCCGGCGACGTTGCTATTACTGGTCTGGCCAGTCTTATTCATTCCGCCCCCTTCTTTATCGCCCAGACGGAAGGCTACTACGAGGAAGAGGGGCTGACCCTTGAGCATATTCAGTTCCCAGGGGGGCTTGACACTGTTCGAGGAATCGAATCCGGCATAGGTTTCGGTACGTCGTCCACTATTCCCGTCTTTATCGCGGCCGAGAAGGGCATGGACGTAAAAATCTTCGGCAATGTTTATACGGCGGCTTCTGTCGACTTCATTGCGCTGCCCGACTCTCCCGTCACCTCCATTGAGGATGTCAGGGGCAAGAAAGTGGCAGTCAGCACGCCAGGATCAAACTCCTCGTATTTCGCAGACCGCACGCTGCGGGCCGCTGGCTTAGTCCCAGGCAAGGACGTTGAACTTATCAGCGTCGGCTCAGCGAGCGATTCGTGGACCGCCGTCTCCCAGAAAGTTGTTGACGTAGCGTGGACGGCTTCGCCGCTTTCCGAGAAAATCGCCTCCGAAAGCGGAGCGAAGGTGATCTGGCGTTCCCGCGACTACGTAACGGACTGGTCGGACACCTGCCTCGTCGCGACAGGATCCTTCATCGACGAAAATACCGAGGCGTTGAAGGGCTGGGGCCGTGCGCTCAAGAAGGCGATGGACCTGATTACCAACGACCTCGAAAAGGCCGCCGACGCCTACGGGAAGGCAATCAAATACGAGCCCAAGGTGGCTCTTGAGGCGCTGAAGAACTCGCAGAACTTCTACAGCCTGGACTTCACCGATGCCCAGCTGGCCGCCGTCGTCGCCGCCGGTAAAGAACAAGGCCAGATCACCAAAGAACCGGACATGAACGCCATCGTTATGAGGAACTTCCTTTCATGAGCCAGATATCCCCGATCGATTCAGTAGGACACGACAGTGACGTCGTTTTCGACAATATCGGAATGACTTTCGGCACCGCGACAGGAGTCACCCACGCAGTCGCTAACGTTTCGGGCGCCATACCGGAAGGCAAATTCGTTTCCGTTATCGGTCCCAGCGGCTGCGGAAAAAGCACCTTGCTTGACATGGTCGGCGGCCTGCTGAAGCCCACGCAGGGTTCGGTCAGCATAAACGGTGAAAGCGTGACCGGCCCCCGGCGGGACACTGCCATGGTGTTCCAAGAAGACTCCACCCTGCACTGGCGCACGGTCCTGGACAATGTCGCTTTCGGCCTCGAGGTCAAAGGCGTCCCGAAAGCGGAGCGCCATGAGCGCGCCCGCCGCATGATCGAACTTGTCGGGCTCACCGGTTTCGAGGACCACCGCCCCGGCCAGCTTTCCGGAGGAATGAAGCAACGTGTTGCGATCGCACGGGCCTTGGCCATGGAGCCGCGCGTCCTGCTCATGGATGAGCCTTTTGGCGCCTTGGACCAGCAGACCCGGCAGTTCATCGGCCGGGAACTGCTCCGTATCTGGGAAAAGACACGCAATAGAGTCCTGTTCATCACCCACGATATCCAGGAAGCCGTGTACCTTTCCGACGAGGTTTGGGTCATGTCAGCCAGGCCCTCCGTTGTCAAAGAGGTGGTAACCATCGATCTGCCACGGCCCCGGCCGGAGGGAACCCACGCGCTGCCAAGGTTCCGTGAGTTGGAAGACCACCTCTGGGCGCTGGTAAAGGTTGAGGCGGAGAAAACGTTGGGACCAGGGGCGCGGCTGGCGTGAGCGTTCTGGAGAAGACCCCGGCCGTGCCGGCCAAGCAAAAGGCCGCTATGGTACCGCGTTCATCGCTGGTCCGTTGGGCAATCATTGTGACGCTTGTCGTTGTCCTTGAGCTCACTACCAGAACCGGCATGATCAGCCGGTCCCTCATGGTGCCACCATCGGAGATTCTGACCCGGCTGGCCTCGATCGTCCCGACGGAACAGTTTGGCCAGGACGCAGCCCGAACCCTTACTACCATTCTGGTGGCGTTCACCATCGGACTTGTGCTGGGAGTCCCGCTCGGGGTTTTCTTGTGGCGGGTACCGGCTGCAGGGCGCATCCTTGAGCCCTTCATCGTCACCGGCTATGCAATGCCCACTTTGTTGTTTTATCCGGTTCTTTTGGCCGTGATGGGACTCAACGCGGGACCGATCATCGTTATAGCCGCATCGATGTCCCTGATTCCAATTGCGCTGACCACGATGGTTGCCCTGAACGCCATCAAGCCTATTCTTCACAAGCTCGCCAATTCGGTCAGCGCCTCCCCGCGGCAGTACTACTTAAAAGTTCTCTTTCCGGCGGCGACGCCGCTTATTTTCCCGGGCGTGAAGCTCGGATTTATCTACGCCGTCATCGGCACCGTTGCCATGGAGTTCATCCTCGCGTCCCAAGGAGTCGGCTTCCGCGCCGGCTTCTACTACCGGGAACTGAACACAGCAGACATGTGGGCCTATATCGCTGTTGTCATCGTCCTCAGCGTACTGGTCAACAGCGTGCTTACCTGGCTGGAGAAACGCATCAGAAGGGACATGCTGTGAGTACCGATGTAACGATTCCTTCGTTGCCGACAGTCACCACTCAACAGAGTGCGAACAGATCCAGGGTCATCCGGGACAACGTGTGGCGTGCTGCCGTGTTGGTGGCCTTGGTGCTCCTGTGGGCACTGCTGTCTTCCATAAGTGACCTCGTCGCTTCGCCCACTGACTCGCTCAACGCGCTGGCGAAGCGCTTCGCCGATGGCTCCATTTACCGGCACCTCAACGCGACCTTGCAGGCGGTGGCTATCGGTTTCCTCATCGCTGCTGCCATAGGCTTTCCACTGGGCTATGCCATTGGCCGGAGCAAGTTTCTCGGTGCCGTCTTCGATCCCATCGTCGCAGGCGCCTTCGCCATCCCGCGCGTAATCTTTTTTCCCATCCTTCTCCAGATTTTCGGAGTGGGTGTGGGAGCGCAATCGGCGATGGCCGCGCTGGCAGCGGTATTCCCCATCATGGTCTCAACAACCGCAGGCGTCCGCGCCATCAACCCGCTCCTGCCCAAGCTGGCACGCTCGCTGAGCCTATCCCCGCTGCAGACGGTGACCAAGATATACATTCCGGCCATGGCACCCTCGCTCATGGTTGGCATCCGTATCGGTTTCAGCATCGCGTTCATCAACGTGATCATCGCCGAATTCTTCGCTGCGCGTGCCGGTCTCGGGCTTTTGGCGCTGCGGGCCTACGGCATGCTGGACCTGCCAACCATGTACGGCATCATCGTGCTCCTCGCTGCGATCGCACTGGCCGGGAACCTCGCCCTGTGGGCAGTCGAACGGCGGCTGGGCAACAAGGTCTAGCCCCAGGGGGCCTGCACGCCCGCTTGCCTACGTGTCTGAGTACTGAAACGCTCTAAGAAAGGGGAAAGCATGTCTGCGACTGCTGCCCGAGAGGAATACCAGAGGTTAAGGTCCCAATTCAAGGAAAAGGGACTGGGCGGAAGGATCGGTTTCGGGAGCCGCCCGGCGCTTCTGGTGGTTGACATGATCCGCGGATTCACGGATTCAAGATCGCCCTTGGCCGGAGACCTTGACGAACAGCTAAAGGCAGCCCAGGAACTTCTTGGAAGAGCTCGGGGCGCTGGCGTTCCGATCATCTTTTCAACTGTCGCGTACGACACCGACCTGCAGGAGGCCGGTAAATGGATCCGGAAAATCCCGTCCAACAGCTGGTTGGTTGAGGGAAGCGAATGGGTGGAACTCGACGACAGGCTCGAGCGCCAAAACAATGAAATGCTGCTCGTGAAAAAGTATGCATCCTGCTTTTTCGGCACCGATCTCGCGGCCCGTCTGGTGTCCAAAGGCATCGATACGCTGATCCTCATCGGCGGCACCACCAGCGGATGCATCCGGGCTACCGCCGTGGATTCATGTTCCTACGGATTCCACACCATCGTTGTTGAGGAGGGCGTCGGAGACCGGGCCGAACTGCCGCACCTCGCCAGCCTTTTCGACATTGACAACAAATACGGCGATGTTGTCGGTCTGGAAGAAGCAAACACCTATCTCGAACATGTCCGCGGGTAAGCCCGGCACGGCGCAGAAATCGCCGTGCCGGCTCTCTAACCGGACTCCGACCCAAGGGCGGCGTGCCATCATCCTGCAAAGGCCAGACCGTGGGCCTGTCCGGCGCTGACAGAATCCTGAGCATTGCCGCGACGGTATTGTTCTCGTTCGCCCTTGGAACCCTGGCAGTGGTGGTGCCGATATTGGCCATTGCCGTGGGGTACAGCACGGTCGAAGTCGGAATGATGGTTGCACTTGCAGCAGTCTCGCAGTTAGTGACCCGGATCTTCCTGGGAGCACTGATGCGCAGGGTCCCAGACAAAGCCCTCCTCGTGGGAGCAGCGCTCATGATTGCCGTCTCGTGCGCTCTGATCGCAGTCTCAGATGCATTGGCAATTTTCGTAGTATCCCAGCTGGTCCAGGGCTCGGCTCGAGCCTTGTTCTGGACCAGCAGCCAGACGCACGCCGTCCGCATGTCGACCTCGTCTGTCAAGGGACTGACTGACGTGAATCTCGCCGCAGGGGTCGGAGCACTGCTGGGACCTGCACTTGCCGGTTATCTCTGGGAACTTTCGACACCGCTGCCGCTGATCGTGGCGGCAGCGGCAGGATCGGCGGCCGTCATCCCTGCTGCCCTTCTGACTAGGCTTCCTGTGTTCGCTCCGGAGCATGCCACAGGCGGAATAATGGCGCGAGGCCTCTGGCGGCGCCCTGGCGTCGATGCCGCCTGCTGGATGAACGCTGGAGCGGGCGCCTGGAAGAGCCTCTTGGACTCCTACGTTCCCATCGTGCTCTCCCTTGCCGGCCAACCCGTCGCCGTCATCGGAATCCTGGTAGCCATACCCAACGCTGCCGTCCTGGCCGGAAGTGCATCTGCGAGCTGGCTGCGCAGGCGGGGAAACAGGACGTCCCTTCTCACGGGCCTCCTGGCCACGGGGACGGGCTTGGCCGCGGCGGGGCCACTGGCCGGCGCCGCAGTTGCCGCCGCCGCCGCCCTCGCTGTTTCCGGCGTTGGTGCCGGGATCCTCCAGACTGTCGGACCGGCCATAGCTGCAGATGAAGTGCACCCGGAAGAACGCGGGGATGCTCTCTCCCTGACTGGCACGGTACGGGCTTCAGCGCTCTTCCTAACACCGTTTGTGATGGCACTGCTGGTCAGCGTGGTCCCTGTTGCCGCAGCGCTGGTCACGGCCGGCGTCCTCATGACCCTTCCAGCAGCTGGAAGTATCCGCAGAAAAGACCTTCCAGCGCAGATCGCGCCAACAGAATCAGGTCCAGGCAGGCCGCTCCAACAAACTCAGCTTGAAGCTCCCGAGAAAAAGGTGCCCGATGACAACTGAAACGACTGACACCACTGCTTCGGACATTCCCCGGCTGAAATTGCCGCACGGACACACCATTCCCCGGCTTGGCCTCGGAACCTGGCCGATGCTGGAAGACGAGTGCGAAACTGCGGTGCGTTTCGCACTGCAGAGCGGTTACCGCCTGGTCGACACCGCGTTCCAGTACAGAAACGAAGAAGCAGTCGGCCGGGGCATCCGCACCGCCGGCGTCCCCCGATCCGAATTATTTATTTCCAGCAAGTTCAACAAAGAGTCCCACAGCATCGATGGAGTGCAGCGCGCCTACGACGAGAGCCTGCGCAAACTCGGCCTTGACCATCTGGACATGTTCATGTGTCACTGGCCGGTTCCGGCCTTGGGCAAGTACGTGGACGCCTGGAAGGGCCTTGTGAAGTTGCTGGAGGAGGGCCGTGTAAAAGCCATTGGAGTTTCAAATTTCAAACCAGCCCACCTGAAGGACATTATCGATGCAACGGGAGTAGTTCCGGACGTAAACCAGATCCAACTGAGCCCCGACCTTGCCCGGACTGAGCCGCGCGCTGTCCACAGGTTATTGGGAATAGTCACCGAAGCCTGGAGTCCTATCGGTCGGTCCTCCGGTCTGCGGGCGAATCCGCTGATCATCGAGATCGCTCAGCGCCTGGACAAATCTCCAGCCCAAGTCCTGCTGCGGTGGCATGTCCAACAGGACATCGTCCCCATCCCGCAAGCATCCGACCCTCTGTGGCTCAAAGAAAACTTATCCGTTTTCGACTTCTCGCTCACCGCGGGAGAGATGGCCTCGATTCGGAAGTTGGACAGGGGCGAAGAGGCCGCCCGTGATTCTGACTCACCCGAAAATGGCCATTGACTCGGCCTATGCTCCTCTCTCTGAAGTGAGTTTCTCAGGGGCGCTTTCGCTCCGCCGTGGGGGCCGAAAATGTACTGCTGTGGGGAACCTTTGCGGTGTCGGGGCTGCCGGAGCAGACTGAAGAGTGTGTTCCGGTCGACCCCGGTCTCTCTTTAGTGCCGGTGAGCCTGTAAGTGAGTTTGGTGGTGGAGGGCGCAGCTTTTGTCCGCGGGACCGTGGAATGTTGCCGTTGAGCACGAATGTCAGATTTGTTGTTTATCCGCCTTCCCCGGGACACAGACGCCATCTGTTGGACTGTTCGAGGAAGGGTGAGCTCTCATGGAGGTCATTCACCCGCGCTGCGCGGGTGTCGATATTTCAAAGAAGGACGCGAAGGTCTGTGTCCGCATCCAGGGCCGCGGCGGCCGGTCCACCACATCCACCATCACGACCTGGGGTTCGATGACGGGGCAGATCCTGGGGCTAAAGGAACACCTCCTGGACGAGCACGTGGATCTGGTGGTCATGGAGGCCACCGGTGATTACTGGCGCCCCTTCTACTACCTGCTTGAAGACGACGGACTGAACATCATCCTGGTCAATGCCCATGACGCCAGGAACGTCCCGGGCCGCAAAACCGACGTTTCCGACGCTGCCTGGCTTGCCGACCTGGGCGCCCACGGGCTGGTCCGGGCCTCCTTCGTGCCCCCGCCTCCGATCCGTGAACTGCGGGACCTGACCCGGGCCCGGACCATCATCACTCAGGAACGGACCCGGGAAATCCAGCGCCTGGAGAAACTCCTCGAGGACGCCTGCATCAAACTATCCTCGGTAGCTTCGAACATCACCGGGGTCTCCGGACGACTGATCCTCCAAGCACTCATCGACGGGCAGACCGACCCCGCGGCCCTGGCAGAGATGGCCCAACGCCGGCTGCGGTCCAAAATCCCTGAACTCACCCAAGCCCTCAACGGCCGGTTCACCGAACACCACCGCTACATGACCGGACTCTATCTGCACCGGATTGATGCCCACACCGCCGATATCAACGACCTCAGCGCCAGGATCGAGGCGGCGATGGAGCCCTTTCGTTTCGCCCGGGAGCTCCTCGTGAGCATCCCGGGGTTCAGCACCACCATCGCGGAAATCTTCATCGCCGAAACCGGCGCCGACATGAGCGCATTCGCCACCGCAGGGCAGCTGGCATCCTGGGCCGGTACTTCCCCGGGATCCAACGAATCCGCCGGACGGGTCAAATCCACCAAAACACGGCCCGGCAACCGGTACCTCAAAGGTGCCCTGGGCATCGCTGCTCTGTCCTGCGCGAAATCGAAGAACACCTACCTCGGTGCCAGATACCGGCGCATTGCCTCCCGGCGCGGACCCGCCAAAGCCCTCGTCGCCGTCGAACACTCCATCCTCACCGCAGCGTGGCACATGCTCACCACCGGCGAACTCTACAACGACCCCGGCGCCGACTACTTCACCCGGCAGACACCCGTTAAAACCATGGCCCGGGCCGTCAGACAACTAGAATCCCTCGGCTATCAAGTTATTCTCGAACCCCTGCAACAGACCGGATAACACCGCTCACCCCACGCACCCCACCGCACTCACCTAATTTTCATGTCAGAGGGGTTGACGAACGTCACATTTTCAGTCATTCTCTTGAATGCAGAAATATTCTCTGCAAATTATGAAAGGTCGGTTCCATGCTCAACCCGGTGCTAACTCAAACAGGTCCAGTCCAAGGCCGTGAAGATGACGGGGTGCGCAGTTGGCTCGGGATCCCCTACGCCGCGCCGCCCTGGGGCCGGCACCGATTCGCACCGCCCCAGGCCCCTACTCCATGGAGCTCTGTTCGCGATGCCTCCTCGTACGGGCCCCCGGCGCCCCAGGGCCTGCAACTGCCTGGCTCGGAGATCCCGCCGTCAACCGATCCGGCACCTGACTGTCTGACCCTCAACATCTGGGCCCCGAGTGCAGCTCCAGAGGCATTGCCGGTCATGGTGTGGTTCCACGGCGGAGCCTACCTCGCCGGGGCAGGTTCAGAACGGGCGTACAACGGGACCGCACTGGTCCGCGAGGGCGTCCTGGTTGTCACCGTGAACTACCGGATGGGTGTGGACGGCTTCGGACAGATCGACGGCGCCGTTTCCAACCGCGGGATCCTCGACCAGATCGCGGCACTGGAATGGGTGCGGGACAACATTGCCGGCTTCGGAGGTGACCCGCAAAAGGTCACAATCTTCGGAGAATCCGCAGGCGCCGGATGTGTCCTGGCCCTGCTAACCATGCCACGCGCCCGCAATCTGTTCCATCGGGCCATCGCCCAGAGTATTCCTCGGATGTTCGTCTCCCCACCACTCGCGCACTCGGTCACCCAGGCCGTCGCCGCCGCAGCCGGCATCGAAGGAACAGCAGATGCACGCACCCTTGCGACGTTGACTCCTCAGACGCTGGCCGACGCAACGCGGCTGGTCATCAGCACCATGGGAAACCGCGCCGACGAATGGGGTACCCTCGCCTACACTTCCTCGTCGTTTGGGCCGATCTTTGGGCCGATCGTGGACGGAGACACGATGCCGGAGGACCCATGGACGGCGCTTCGAAATGGCGCCGCCCGCGAAATACCCATAATCACCGGCCATACCCGCGACGAATACCGTCTTTTCACCGCCCAACAAAAGCGGTTTAGCATCACCACGGAAGAAGCGGACACCGCCCTGCACATCTTCGCACCCAACGGAGACGCCGACGGCTACCGCGCCATTATGCCGCAAGCAGAACCCGGGGAGCTCTACGAAAAGGTCAATACCGACTACCTGTTCCTCGCCCCTACACTGCAGGCTGCCATGGCCGGCGCCGACGCCGGGGGACACGTGTTCGTCTACGAGCTGTGCATCGACCCGGTAGGGGGCATGGGCTCCCCGCACGCCATTGACTTGCCCTTGACCTTCAACACCCTGGACACCGGAATGGGAGCGCTGATCCCGGAGCCAACTGACTCAGTGATCGAATCCGGCATCCGGATGCGCAGCGCATGGACCCGCTTCGCCGCAACCGGAAACCCGGGATGGCCGCAGTGGGGCCCAGACCAGTCGGTACAGATATGGGGCGGCGAGAACCCTGTGGTGCGCTACCCCGAATCGGAACGGCTTGAACTGTCCCTGACGGATAGTTGCGGCGCCCTCGAGCTATTGCAACATCAAGAGCTGGGCCGGTGAACGCCCAACCAGGACGCCGCCACCGCTTTCATCCTTACCCGGCCCCGTGATTCACACGATCGAACGCTGCGCAGGAATTCTTCCTCGTTCGCTAGGGCGTGTCTCCTAAAGCTGTCAGCCAGATGATGATTGCCCGGAGAACTGCTCCGCCGCGGTAAGTCAGGGCGAGCTTGTCATAGCGGGTCGCCAGGGCCCGCCATTGCTTGAAGATGTTGAAGTTTCGTTCGACGACATTTCGGCCCTTGTAGTCCTCTTTGTCGAAGGCAGGCGGCCTGCCACCGGTGGAACCTCGTCGCTTTCGGTGGCCAATCTGGTCGGACGGTTGCGGGATGACTGCGGTAATACCGCGGTCGCGGAGGTGGGTTCGGATCGCTCTCGAGGAGTAGGCCTTGTCACCGCGGACGCGGTCCGGGCGGGTTCTGGGTCTGCCCTGACCCGCCCGGTTGATCTTCAGCTGGTTCATGAGGTGGGCGAACATCGGCGCGTCCCCGCCCTGGCCCGGAGCGACTAGCAGAACCAAGGGCCTGCCTTTGCCATCAACCAAGGCGTGAATCTTGGTGCTCAATCCGCCCCGGGACCGTCCAACCGCATGATCGTCCGGCTCAGCAAACAGATTCATGTAATTCGAACCGGCCCCCTGTGGTGCGCGGCAGGTTGGTGCCGTGCTGGTGGGCACGGTTCACCGTCGAATCGACCGAGACCGACCAATCCACTTCACCCTGAGAGTCCGCGACCGTCAGCAATGCAGCCAGGATGCTGTCCCACGTTCCGTCACCGCTATAGCGACGGTGACGCTTCCAAATGGTCTGCCACGGACCGAACTCGGCAGGCACATCCCGCCACGCGATCCCGCACCGATACCGGTAAATGATGCCCTCGACCACGCGCCGGTCATCCCGGAAAGGACGACCCCGACGACCATCAGAGGACGGCAACAACGGCTGGATGCGGGCCCACTGCCCATCGGTCAAAACAGAAGTACGCGACACCCATCAAGCATCCCGGCTAAACCAACTTGAATTTAGGAGACACGCCCTAGTCGAGAACGGTGCGGATGTGGCTCCGACCGCAAATGTGCCACAAGCTGTGGCACTTGCTACGTTGTCGCAATGATTCCCAGGCGCGCACGATCGCCGTCATGTACTTCAGGTTGCGGGCAGAGATCCATTTCATGTGGCAAACCGGAAAACCGCATGTTTCAGATTGATTCATCTGGTGGTATTCGCAGAGTACTAGACGACATATGGTTCTTATCGGCCAGTTCCGACTCATCGGTTTAAACAGAGGGCCTATCCATTATGCCTGTTTTGGCCACGCTGTTGTCAACAACGGCTAGTTACATCTCCTACTGCAGTTCTTGCGCTACGCGGTCCTTCAGAACTCCGATCAGACTGAACTACACCCCAACCTGACGTCAGGCAGCAAGGACAAAAGCGTCAGAATAGGGCCCCGACCAGCCAATTGGCACACTTCGACGGAAGGGTCTAGATTCCAACCGGACGGTTACGCTGGCGAACCCTCCTGCCCAAGGGATGCCCGATCTCTCTGTTTTGTGCAGAAACTGTTGGCACAAACTCCGCTGGTCCGACACCCAGCAGCCCCGGGCAGGTCTACGGCCGCGGGAACAAGGAACGGGAACAAGCAGCTAGGGGTAGCAAACTATCCTCCAAGGTCGGGGGTGTAGTTGTTGAGCAGCGTCCGAGTGAGCTGTTCCCCGCGGATCGCAATGGCGTCCAAATCAACATCCCTCATTGGAGCGAAGTTCGTCGGATAATTTTGGACTCTTGCGCGTGGGACGAGGTCCGCCAAGGGCATTGGCAGCCGCTCATCTCGCATGCCGAGGTAGACGTGAACAATGCCCTTTACCTCCGCGTGCTCGCGGGCCAAGTGAATCCGGCTTCGGGCAGAGTCCTGAGATTTTGTGTGTGTGATGTCAAAACTTTGGGCGAGCCTGCCGGCCATGAATCGAGCCGCGGAACGCTCAGTACGTCCGCGTCCGGCGTCGACGGCGACAATGTAATCGAGATCGAATACGTGGGAACTGTACTTGGTTGAGCGGCCAGGGAGTAAGGGAGCAAGGCCAAGGTTGTCGTATACACCACCGTCGGTCAAAGACAATCGCTCGCTACGTCGATCACCGTCTCTACCAAGGAATTCGTAACTTCGGCACAAAGCGGGAAGTAAAACTGGGAACGCCGCTGAGGCTGCGACTGCTTCCGCAACAGTTACCTCATCGAGGATTGTCCCGAACGGCGAAGATGCGCTGAGAGCGCTGCCGAATCGCACTGCGTTACCGGTTCTCATGTCTGTGGACGAAATCACGGTCTCGATGCCTGCATGGGTCACATCAGTGATGAGCTTGGCTCCGAAATTACGCGACGACAGGGCATCGACGAGTGCATCAGTGCGGGAATAGGAGCGCCCCTCCTTCGAGGCAAGTGCCCGGACAGCGCTGGCGATTGCACGCCCCGCTGCCCGTGGCGTGAAGGCACGTCGAGCAAGCTCAGTTTGGAGTCCCCCACGCAGGAGCGTAGTGACGGAGTCGTCAAACTCATCGAATCGTTCCGGTCCGTAAGCCCACATCGCAGCGAGGAGGCTCCCCCCACTGATGCCCGAAACGACAGTCACCTGGGGAAGAAGATTGCGATCGTGAAGGGCTCGTAGGCTGCCGAGGCCGAACGCTGTTGCGCGAAAGCCGCCCCCAGACAACGCGAGTCCAATCCTCGGGCTCATTGGTCCCTGCCGATCCCTGCGCGTTCTCCGGCACCCGTAGGGAATTGCCCTGTTGGATAGGTATATCCCCCAGGGAACCAGGCACCCGAAGAGGTGAGGAACGGCGCGACCATTCCCTCCTGTCGGCTGGCGGGGTTCCGATTGATCACCCGGGCGTAAATGTTGGGCAGGGTCCCGCTATCGAGCCAACCCTCCCAAATAGGAGCATTACCCCCGAGGATGAGCATTAGCGCACGGCGGCTGCCACCGTCCATCGCGACGATGTCGGCCATGCCTTCCTCGTCCCTGTCGCTGGGGGAGGCGACTCCGTAAGGATGCGTGTGCCACATGCCCACAAACCCGACCCGATTCGCAGTGGCGGTGCTAAGGGAGGTAACGATTTCTTGTGTTCCTTCTGTACCGTGATCGAAGTATGCAGCCGAAAGGTGGCTGTCCGGTGAAGGACCTGCGACCGTGTCGATGAGGACCGTCTGCGTCGCTTCGTCAAAACTCCCCAGCAGCATCCCGCCAGTTTCGATCCGTCCGCCGCGGACTCTGCGCCCACGACGGGTTTCTGTGCGCAACTCCGCTAGGGCGCGAGCGTTAATGCGGACCTCATAATTTCCGGTCTTGTCTGGGAGGATCACGTCATTTCTCCACCCGAGGCGTACGGGTCGCGGGCCCCTCACTTCAGGGGAGAGGTCGCAGCCAATTGCGGTCATGGGTTCAGCGTCCGTGCTGGCAAGGACTGAGACCGCGGAGACGAGTAGCGCTGAGGCAAGTGCTGCTGTCTCTGCGGCGGAACCAGTGAACGTGGGGGCGGAGCAGCCCGGTTCGGGGAAGAACCGCTCGGTTCGTGGCGGATTTGGGAAGAGATCGTCGGCGAGGTCCTTCCATCCGGCAGGTGCCGTGATAGCGGTATCGATGGAAAGGCGGCGGAGGATGTCGTGGCCGCTTCCGGTCGCTCCCGGCAGGGAGATTGTGGCCACACCACGTTGTGCTGTGTGCCCGAACAGCGCACTGATGGTCGCCGGCCACTCGGCGCGGATGGCTCCACGGGCTCGTTCAATACCGACGCGAACACCGATGTCAGCTGTTGCGTCGACGATGAGATCGTACTGGAGCAGGTCTGCAGGGTCGGTAAGTGTCCCTGTCACGATGTTCGCGCTTGAGCTTGTCACTGTCAGGTCGTGCCGGATTCGAGACAACCGGGTCGCGAGGCGTTCGGCCTTGTTGTAGCCGATGTCCGCGTCTTCGTATGGCTGCCGGAGGAGGATTCCGGGTGTGACTGCTCCCTTGTCAATCACATGGAGCTGCGCGACTCCTGCCCGGATGCATTGTTCAGCGATCGGTGCTCCGAGGGCTCCGCAACCCAGCACCAGTACCCTTTTGCCGGCCAGCCACTGGAGAGGTGAGCCGGCATCTCGACGCCGCGTCACTTCTGGGCGGGCTTCGTGGATGACCATCCACTGCAGCCTGGCGAAGCCGAGCCAGTCATGGGCCAATTTTCGCACCCGTGCGGCGAGCTCAACGTGCTCTGGACTGACCTCTTGGAGTAGGTCGGTGATGTCCGCGCCGAGGTCATCAAGATGCCAGGCTGTGATATGCGCGAGGAGTACTCCCGGTTCGAGGCGGCGCGCGGGTGTCCCCAGCAGCATCATCGCCGGTACGGCGTCATCGCCCTCAAGTGTCACGCCGATGGCTTTGTTGATTATCCGGGCGTTGACGAGGACCCGTAGGAGTTCGTCGCGGTTGAGGCCGTAGGTGTCGAGGGCGCCTGCGAGGAGTGCAGCCGTGGTTGGGTACTCCATTTCGAGGGTGTCGCTGATCAGCACGAGCGGCGCAGCGAAGTACGCTACGCCGTTCTCGCCCTGCGCGCGCAGGTCGTCTGCAACGAGCCGGTCAATGATCTGTTGCCTGGTAAGCCATTCGAGGACGTCAATCCGCTTACCGCGTTTCGCGCACCATGCGTAGAGGAGTTTCACTCGTTCTGGTCCGGCGTTTGTCCAGGGCACAAGATCTCCCAAGTCCGGGCGGACAACGACCCAGCCGTGCTTGTATGAGTGGTATGCGACTGGTGGGTGCAGTGGCCGTCCAGCCGGGTCCAGCTCGCCGGCTGCAGCGCGTTGAAGCCACAGATTTAGTCTTGCGATCAACCCGCGCATTCCGTCGGCCGGGTTCCATTCCACGGAAGGTGCCGCGTACAGGCAGAGGTGGCGTCCCCATTGGACGTGGGGTGTTCCTGCCCACCGTCGATGCGCGACGTTGACGTCCGGGTGCAAGTCGGGGAAGGACGGGCCGACGATGATTTCGAACCGTTCCCGTGCGCGCAACCGGATTCCGCCATTGGCGGTCTCGATCCCTGACGTGTCGAGCGAGACCGTGAGAGTGGTCAGGCCGCTCTCGGTTACAGTTCCCAGCAGCTGGATAGCACCGTCGCTGATTTCCGCAAGTTCGGTAAGCTGCCGTTGCGCGAGTTCGCTCAACGACCGAACCCGACCGGCGTCTCCGGTGCATGCCGGCCGCCCCGGTCAGAGGTCACGGCCGCGTCTACCCGCTCGGGGCCAGCAACGACCGTGGTGGCCGCAGCCGACCGCGGAATCTTGTTCGCCACCGCTACGGCGGCCGCGGTGACGGCAGCGAACCGCCGGCCGACTGCCGATGCTGCGAGTTCTGCCGCGGCCTCGGATGCTGCCGACTTGACGAGGTCGCCGCGGATGATGCGGGCACCAGCCGCATCGACACCAAACACAACCGGGGAGGGCGCTCCCTCATCCACCCATGACATTGTGCAGATGACCTCATCGGAGATCTCCGCGTATCGGTCAGCCGCCATCTTGTGCGGAGGATTGTTCCCGTCGACGTCTACATCCGGGAACACCGCGCTGCTACACACAACGGTCCCGCCAGGACGTGCGTTGCGCTCGAATGCATTGAGCACATCCATCTGGAGCTGCTCCGTGCCCTCGGCATCCCTCTTGTACATCACCCGCTTGGAGCAATGATGCGGTGCCAGCAGCAAATCCCACGCGAGGTACTGCTCACGGTTGTAGTACTCGCTGTAATCGAAGACCTTCATGATCGTGTCATGGGCAAGGTCGCCGAACAGCAGCACTTTCCCATCAACACCCGTTTCGTCCGTCAACGTAACCTGCATCGACAGAGAGGTCTCGTTTCGAGCGGCGGCTGCGTCGTCCCTAAAGGGGGCGTGGATAAACGCCTCGAACACGCCGGCGCACTCGTTTCCATCAAGCATCGTCAACGACTGGCCGGGCCAGGCCAGATATTCTTCGGGCAACTCGCTGTAGGCATGCGAGCTTTGCTCATCGTCATAGCCGACAACACGAATTCGATCGCCACTCGCCGGGACGCCACCAGCGCTCACGGCCTTCATCGTGGCCTCGATTCGCCGCTCCGACTCCTCACGGAACGCAACAGCGTCGCTGCACAGCTCCGGAGCGTCAGGGTCGTTGTACTCGCGCCAGAGGCGCGGTGTCGCCCACAACTCCCCAATCGTCACCTGCTGCAGGAGGTCAGCGAAACCCAGGCAGTGGTCCTTGTCGGCATGGGTTAGTACAAACGTCGCGAGATAAGGCTTGCCCCCGACCGCTGGGAGCGCCTCGACAAGACGGTCCACCACCGCAACCTCGGGTGTGTCATCATCGTCCGCCTTCGCCATATCGTGAATGTCAACCTGCATCACGACCAGATCGTCAACTACCACCGTGGTGCTGTCTCCGGTACCAACCGGCCAGAACACCACTCCGCGGGCAGGAAGCCCCTCGAACTCACTCATGCGGCGCCTTTCTTCTCCAGGTCATCGGACGTGACTCCGGGCGTAGCACCTACCGTACCGGCAGGCTCCGACAGTTAGACGAGGAAAGCCACGCCTGACGAAGCCTTTCGCTACCGGCGGACTTGGACCAGCGAATGGCCGGGGTAAGCATCCACGTCCGGTAAATCGGCGCTCCGGTTCAGAACCCGTCTGGACTGCTTTTCCGCTGCCCGCAGGCGGGGGACAATCCTGGTGGGTTATCCACCGCTACTTCTGCTGAGGGAGCTTTCCTGGTGGCTCCCGGTTTTCAGCCGTGGATAACCCGGATTGACCCCAACTGTGGACAGCTCGCGAGGTCACCTTGAGCGTTGGAAACAGCCGGTTTAGAACAGCCCTGCGGGTGGTTCCTCGCAGGGCAGCGGGGCGAGTTTGGAGCGGTGGCCTTCGTCCGGGGTGCAGCCTTTAAATGGGCCGTCTGTTGAGAGCAGGACGGACATGTGGTGGTCTGCGTGGTCGCGCCACCAGACGCTCATCCCCGTGGTGCCGTCCAGGCGCAGGAATTCCCAGGCGCGCCAGAGCGCTTCGAGGCGGCTAATGGCTTCGGCGTGCTTCCACCATTGCGGGCACCAGGTCACCCCGCCTTGGACGTTCAGTTGCCGGCGGTAGCTCGTGGCCAGCTTGTTGCTGACGAATTCGGCGACATTCGGGTAGAACAACTCAGGAGCTTGCGCGTCCTCCTCGGTCGACTCCGTCGCGCCGGCCGAATTGTCGTCCGGCTCTTCGTCCCACTCCCCCAGGCCCTCACTCATGTGAGGCGCCCGCGGCGATCCACCGGTTCCCGGCCGCGACCGCCGGCTTGTTCGCGGGGTCGTGTGCGGCGATGGAGGCCCGGACCGCGTCAGCTTGCGGTCCGCTCATCCAGGGCACCGTTTCCAGCAGCGCCGCGGGGGTGCCGGAGGCGAACATGATGGCCCGGCCGCGAGGAAAGGCGGCCAGGTCCGAGACGTCCAGGGTGCGTTCCTTGCGGTCGTCGTCGCGGCTGTAGGAGGTGCCTTGTTTGGAGCGGCTTCTGGTCATGTTGGAGTACCTGTACTCCCCCACGAGCTGGGCAAGCTCGTTGAGGAATTCGGCTTCGGCGACGCCGCCGCCGTAGACCTTGATGTTGGAGGCGCTCCAGAGTTTGCGCATCCCGTCGCGTCCCCAAACTTCAACGCCTTGGGACCAGGATTGGAGGATGGTCATCAGGACGATGCCGCGGGATCCGTAGTGGCTGTAAAGGTTCGGGAGCTCCCGCCAGCGGCAGACGTTGGCTGCTTCGTCCAGGACACCGACCATGGGTGTGGCGAGCCGGCCGCCGGGCGAGTGGACGGCGAGTTCTTCGGCGGCCTCGACAGTGGCCACGGTCAGCGCGGTCACGAGCGGGCCGGCGGTGCCTTTGCCTTCCTTGGACAGGCTGTACAGGGTGCCTTTGGAGCGGACGAATGCTGCAGGGTCGAACTGCGGCCGGGTGTCGTTGTCGCCCTGCGGGGTGACCCAGCGGGCGACTTGGCGGTTGGTGAGGCAGGAGGCCATCTGCAGTGCCGTGCCGTACACGCCGCCGCGCTGTTTTTCGGGGGCGTTGATGACGCCGCCGACGGCGTTGGCGGTCTGGGTGAAGCCGTGGGATTTGAGGATGTCCACCGCTTCATCGTCAGCCGGTCGGGTCAGCCAGGTGTGGACCTGCGTGATCGGCCGGCTGTCGAGGGCGGCGGCGAGGAGGAGCCCGGCGAGGAGGTCCTGGCCGGCGGGGTCGAAGTAGGCGTCGGTTTTGGCGTCGGGGCCACGGGAACCGGCGGCGAAGTGGTCGGCCAGGCGTGCTGCTTTCACCTCGTCGGTGACGTAGGACAGGGGGTTCCACCACCACGTGGGTTCCTCGAGGGCGACGGACTGCGGGTCGAACACCCATACGGGGCCGTCGGCGGCGCGGACGTCGCGGGTTCCGTCGACGATGTCCCGCTTGTTCGAGGTCACCAGCGCCGCTCCCGGGGCGGCGAGGATCGCCGGGATCGCCCGGGATGTCGTCTTGCCTGTGCGGGGTCCCCAGATGTCGATGTGCATGTCTTCCCAGGACCCGTAGACCATCTGTCCGCCGAGGACGGTCTTACCGACCGGGACGCCGGGTGATCCTGTCACGCCGAGGCGTTCGGCGGTGGCGGTGGCACCGCGCAGGCTGAGGGCGCGCAGGTCGCGGCCTTTGGCCATGTGCTGCGCGGCGGCGTCCACCCGGGAACGTTTGGACCGTTTGCGCAGCACCGACCGGACCACCAGGACGGAGACGACGATGATGATGACAGCGAAGCCGATCAGGACCCAGGTTGCGGCCGGGGGCCAGGTGACCTTCTGGGAGATCAGGCTGAAGACCAGTTCAAACGGGTTCGCCGGCAGTGTCTGGCCGTCACCGGACAGGATCGAGCCCAGGTGCACGGCGCCGGCGACCGAGCCGACACCGAGCACCACGATGGTGATGAAGACCCAGAGCAGGATGGTTTCGGTGTCGAGCTGCGAGCGTTTGCCGCTGCTTGGTGCGCCCATCAGTTCGCCCCCTCGCCGGTGTTGTTGATCGTCCAGCGTTTGTTGGTGTCGTGCAGCCGTTCTTCGACGCTGGTGAGTTTGAGTGCGACCGGGATTCCGGGGCGGCCGCCGACTTTGAAGAGGAATTTGCCCAGGCCCGGGCGGACGCGTTTGCGGGAGCCGCCGACGTCGGTCCATGATCCCGGGTCGGCCCAGGAGATGAGGCGGGCCTGTTCGGCCCTGGAGAGGGTGACGGCTTTGTTGAGTTTTTCCATTTCGGCCCCGGGCAGGGCGCCGCAGACGACCATGCCGGAGCGTTCGACGAAACCGCGCGCTTTCATCCGTTCGGATTCGGTGGGCAGGGCTTCGAGGTCGCTCATGGTGTGCGTGATCATGGCCTGCCCGACACCTTCGGTGCGGTTGAGACGGGTGAGGGAGTCGACCCGGTCGACCATGCCTTCACCGGAGCGCAGGGCCCGCCAGAGCTCGTCCATGACGACGAAGTAGTTCCGGCGCGGTTCCAGGCCGGCGTCGGCCAGGGTGTGGGCGACCTGGACGGTGGCGAACCCGGTGGACCAGCAGGCCAGCAGGCAGGCCGCCTGGATGTCGCGCTGGGTGTCGGAGATCCCGGAGAGGTCGAAGACCACGGGTTTGGTCAGGTCCATCGGCTGGTCGGTTGGCTGGGAGAACATGTCCGAGAACCGGCCCGAGCCGTTCAGGGAGTACAGCGACTGGCGCAGTTGGTCGGTCGCGTCGAGGTAGCGGCTCATGTCGCCGCGGTCCAGGGCGATCGCCCGCAGCTCGTCGGGGGCGTCTTTGATGACCTCGATCAGGTCCCCGATCAGGGGCACCCGGTCCAGGCGCTCGTCCAGGATGTGCAGGGCCCGGTCAAGCAGGGATTCCTCGTGGGCGCTGGGCTTGGCGTTCCGCACGATGGTGATCAGCGCCGTGATCATGTTCAGGCGCCGGTTGTGCGAGTCGGCCATCAGCTGTTCGGCCAGCTTCTCCGCCTTCACTGCTGCAGCGAGCAGCGGCGCGGCCGCGGCCTGGCCGCCATCTGGATCGTTCAGGGTCCGGTTCGCGTTGGCCCGGTGTTCCTCGGCCGAGGCGAGCAGCCTGACGGCGGCTCCCGTGGCTTCACCCGGGTCCAGGACATTCAAATGGCCGCGTCCAGGGCCCAGACTGATGACCTGCCCGCCGAGAGCTTCGATCAGGTCAACGTAATCCGGCTTCAGGTCACCGAGGATCAACGGGTTGATGCTCCGGCCTGCCAGGCCTAGGACAATGTGCCGGACCAGGGTGGACTTGCCGTAGTGCGGCAGGCCAAGGACGAACATGGAGGGGTTGTTGATCATGCCGTGCATGAACCAGCTGATCGGATCGGCGCCGAAGGGCGCGCCGGTGTCGGTGTGAACGCCGATCGGGACACCTAGGATCGGGGTCCCACTGCCGCCCACGAACGGCCAGAGACCGCAGACCTGGACCGAGGTTCCGCGCCATTCGTCGGCTGCAGTGACGTAGACAGCTTCGCCCTGCCCGCGGCCGCGCCAGCCCCGAAGGCCCGGGCGGCGGGCGACAGCGGCCGCGAGCTTCGTGGCCGGGGCCTGTGTGCGCTGGTACTTGGTCTTGCTGCCGAACATCACATGGCCTCGCGGATCTCTTCGGGAACCTTCAAGTGCTTGGGCAGGACCAGACCCAGTGGCAGGGACGCGGCAAAGGCAGAATCCTGTGAGCCGTAAGCGCGCCGCAACAGCAGACGTGCCGACGGACCGAGATTGCCTTCCACGACGGCCACAGTGTCCTCAAGGTCACGGGAGGACAGCACCGTAGCCGTGACCACCATGCCGAAGTTGACCAGCCCGGCACCCTTGGCTTCCTCCGCTGCGGTGGCCTGCGCCGCGCGGGCGTCGACCAGGGCGCGGGCGGTGGGCCGGTTAGTCGAGGAGGCCCGGGTCAGGGCGCTGGTCTGGTCAGATTCCACGATGGCGGCCGCGCGGCCTGCTTCGATCGGCCGGTACAGCAAGGTGACCCGCTTGCGGGCAATCTCCCCGTGCGGTGCGACCAAGCGGGCCAGAGCCGAGGCCAGGATGTGTCCGCGGGGTGCGCCCGTCATGGTCCAGGACACCGAGTGCCCGGAATCGTGGCGGTAGCCGTCCCAGCCCGCTTGGTGGGCGGACGGTCCAACGTCGCCCCAGTCCAGGTCCACAGGTGTGCCCTGGTAGTGGGCTTCGTCAATGAGCCGTGCCGCTGCAGGGTCGTACGCGACCCGCACGACCTCACACAGTTCCTGGGCATTCAACGGTGCGCAGGCTCCGGCGCCGGTGGATTCCAGCCGCTCGGTCAGGCTGGGAAGCCGCGAAGCGAGATCCCGAGCGATCTCTTCTGCCGTGCGCCGCTTGCCGCCGGCCCGGGCAGCGGCACTGAACGTCAGCGCGACCCAAGCACGGATCGTGGCCGAACCCTGCGGGTAAGTCGCCAGGGCCTCCCGGAGCATGGCCTTGGCAATGTCAGGGGCATCGTCATGGATGTTCGATTCAACTTCCCGGCGCAGCCGCGCCCCGGAATCGGGTGCGGTTTCGACCGTGACGGATGCAGCCACGACGGCAGGTTCATTCGACAACGAAGCCAGCCAGCCGCCCCAGTTAGCCACCCAGGCATCAATCTGCTCGGGATCAACCAAGGATGCCCCGTCGGGCTGGGTGCCGAAGACAACGGTGTAGTGCGCAGTTGAGGGAAGGTGGATCAGCGCGAAGGGGCGGCCATAGGAGTCGGTGAACTCATACAGCTTGGAACCGGCAGAGATCCCAGGCAGCTGGAACTCGCCCCAAGGCGTCAGTCCCAGCGGACCGGAGCGGTAGATGTTGGCCTTCTTGCGCCGCGCGGAGCGGAACGCCAGCCGGGCGAAGACCCGCTCCCCCACGGACTTGTTGTGCTTGTCGGTCACCGAGACGACCGCCAGCGCCACCCCAAGAATGAACAGAGCAACGAGCCCGGCGAACCAGCCGCCCACAAAGAGACAGATCACCGTGATAATGAGGCCAACAAACAAACCGGCTGTTGCCAGCCCGCCAAGGGTGCCGATGCCCGCTTTGCGCGGACGCCGCCAGTTGCCGTAGGTCGGTTCCCTGTATGTGTTCTCGATAGCTGCCATCTCAGGCACCCCCCGTGGATTCTTCGCTCATGTCTTTGATGGCCCCGGAAGCGGCCTGGCCTGCTTCAACGCCCTTCTGTGCGGCCAGTACGGCGACACCGCCCGCGCCCGCGGCCACAGCGCCACCGCTGACGGCCGCTCCGCCGCCTGCAGCAGCACTACCGGCACCGGTAGATGCTGCCGCGCCAGTGACTCCGGCGCTCCGGGTACCCGTCTTCCCTGCTGTGCCGGACGTTCCTGCCGTTCCTTGGCTGCCAGTGCCTGAGGGGCCCTGTGATCCGGGGCTTTGACTCGAGGTGCTGCTGGTTGTCGTCGAGCTGGTGGATGACCCTCCGCCGCGTCCGGCGCTGCCCATGCTGATGGCGCCGGAAGCCAGTGCGCCGACCGTCCCTGCTGCCAGAGCGCCATTGCCGCCAGCGACAGCGCCAACCATGGGGGTGACGAACCGCATGAGGGCTGGCATGGCGAACAAGGCAATGATCATCAGAGCAAGTCCGGTGACTGTGGTCAGGAGCGCGGAGCCGAAGTCCTTGCCGTCACCAACGTTTCCGAAGATCTTGCTGCCGCTGAGCTGGAAGGCCGTCGCGTAGATAATGGCGGCCGCGGGTTTGTAGAGAATGAAGGCGATCAGCCATGCCGTGCACTTCTGGAACCACCCCTTGCCAGCTTCGGTGTTGGTGAAAGCTGCAGCCGTAGGGAAGATCCCCGTCAGGATGACGAGCAGGCCACCGCGGATGATCATGAGCACGATCTGCATGACGGAGGCCAGAATCGCGACCAGCCCTAGGAGAATGATCATGATCGACCCGAGCGGGCTGGTGGCCGAAAGCGCCAACAAGGCTGTGATGTTCTCGTTGAACGAGGTGCCGTTCGTGGAGTTAGTGATGATCCAAGCCGAGAACTGATCAGCGGCAACCGTCAGCAGTCCCACTGCTGCGACACCAGCGCCGGAGACGACGATCAGGGTCGCCAGCGAACGCACCAGATCCCGCAACGGTGCACCCCTGCGCTCAATCGTCATCTTGGCGGCACCCACGAGGACGGACAGCACAGCCAAGGAAGCCGTCCAGAAATAGAGACTGTTCTGCAGAAACAACACCGGATCACTCGCAGTCGACCCACCCGGGGCTGCGGTTAGAGCGGGAGTTCCCACATTCACCCAAAACGTCCCAAGCGTCTTGACGACGTTTCCCACAGCGTCTGCGACTGCCTGAGCCATGTTCTTGACCGCGTCATTGGCACGATCATTCGCCCAGTCTGAAACGACGCATCCAACTTCCCACGGTTTGCAGGGCTGCCCGTTCTCGTTGGCCGGAAACAAAGTTAGACCCCCGCCCAACTAATGAAGCTGTTCAAATCAGAGAGCTGTCGTGCTTCTGCCATGCCAGTGGCGGGCAGAACCCATTTCCAATCGCCGCCTTGCCACTGCATTGCCACGGGCACTGACCCGACGCTGCCGTTTGCTGCTGTGAGGCCGTATTCAATGACGGCGCGGTCGCCGGTGTAGTCCACGACCTTGTAGCCCGCGATCTGAAACGGTGCCGTCGTCGGGGCGCTGGTCGGTGGCTCCGACAGCATCTTGTCTCGTTCCGGTCCCTCGACCACGAGATGCTGGGCCAACAGGTCGGGACGTCCAGAACTCCCGAGAACAATCATGTTTGCCCCGGCGTAGAGCGCCCCGGTGGGTGAGTGTGCAAAGCAGGAGCGGAGTCCATTGGTTTCGGTCTTGCCGGGGCCGAATTGCGTCGGCGATGTTGGTGCGGCGATCTTGCCGACCAATTCCCATTTGGTATCGGCGGGTGCGGCGGCCGGCTTGGCCTGGTCACCGGATGGCAGGCCGCACACGCTGGACGCCGACGCCGCGGTCGGTTGACCGCTGCTGGTGCTTGTGTTGATGGTGCTCGGTTCAGGGGACGCCGTTTCCCCACCTCTGGGAACCAGGGCGAGGATGATCCCGAGCGCGACAATGATCGCCACGACAACGGCCGAGATGATGAACTTAGGTTTGGTCAGCGGATTCTGGTCTTCGTTCACTGTCGGTTCAGTCATGGCAAAGCTCCTTAGACCAGGGCGCCAACGACGCCGCCAGCGGAGGCTGCGAGGATGCAGCCGCCGAGGACCCATGCCAGCCGGCCGGCGTGCTCGCCGCCCTCGCCGCGTCGGTTGTTGATCATCATCGTTCCGGCTGTGATCAGGATGCCGGCCACGGCCAGGCCGAAGACGATCCAGGCGACCCACTTGAGGATCGTCAGCAACCCTTCAGCGCCGGGAGGGGCCTCGCCGGTGCCCGGGTTCGGTATCTCGGTGATGGCAAAGCTTGACCATTCGAGGGCCTTGGAGAACAACATTGGGTTTTCTTCTTTCTACTTGGCCGGGAGACCGGCAGTGGCAGCGACGGCGAGGCGTATCTGCTCGAGGACGGTGCGGGCTTCTTTGGGAAGTTCCTCGGTGGCGACGTCATGGCCGTAACGCCATCCGTCGACCCACGGGAAATGCCACAGGTGGGGCACTCCCCCACCGACGACGCGGGCGAAGTCGCGGATCTCTTTGGGGAGCCGTCCGGGAGCGTCAGCCATGACCATGAGGCCGGCGACGTGGATCCCGGGAAGTGAGCCCGAAGCCCATTCCGTTGCCGCCAGCCGTGCTGCGCGAAGGCCTGGGATATTGGACCGTGCAACGAGGACGATCACGGATCCGGCTGCCGTCAAGGGCCAGTGATGCTCGGCGGCTTTGGTGCTCTTGTCCAGGCGTGCAAGGGACGTTTCGCCCGCGCCGCCGTGGACGCCAAGCCACCAAAAATCCGGTTCCTTCCCCGCAGCGTTCCTTCGGGGAAGCCGGTCCGCGTGGTCCGGTTGCGGAACGCTCAGTTGCGGCCTCGTCGCCCCCGTTGGGATGAAAGGCGGCTCTTCCGGGAAGGCAAGAACGGGTTCGTCGATAGTTTCTGCGCCGAGCGTCACCCAGCGGTTCTTTGAGACCGGCATTTCACTTCCCCTACTAATGTCCGCAAAGATCGTATCGGTACCATCCGACACGAAAGGCCAAAAGTGACCCCCAACAACAGGTTTAGTACCTTTCAGTCACTTCCAGTACATCACAGTACCAATTTGTGGTCTATGCTGGCTCTATGCGGTGGGACGGACTGAGCGTGGACCCCAAGTACCTGGAAGCACTCTTCGCCAAGTACCCGGAGCGTCTTACGCCCCAGGACCTCGAGGAGATCTTCGGGTTGTCTCGAAACACCGTCTACCGCTGGCTCCAAACCGGAGTGATTCCTGCTTACCAAGTCGAGAAGACATGGTTGATCGCCAGAGATCAAGTCAAGGACTGGGTCTGGGAGAACCGGAACACGCTCAGGAAGGGCCAGACACCAGAAGTGAACGACGAGGACCAGCCCTAGGGCGAAGCAGCTGACGAGCAGATGTGAGGGGGACACATGCAATCACGAACGAGCGCGCCTGCGCTGGTCGCCGGCGCCGTCCTTGTACCCGCCGGCTTGGTGCTGTCCATCATCCTGTTCGGTGGGGGCTCTCAGGCCGTGGCCGACGTCTGCTCACCGACCGGGTTCAGCGTCAGCGTTGACGCAAGCCAGCTGCCCAAGGTCGCTGTCGCCGGTTACGAGGGCGAGCAGCTGAAGAACGCCGCCCTGGTCATCAACGCAGGAAAAGCCCTTGGCCTGTCGGCCCGGGGGCAGACGATCGGTGTCATGACGGCCATGGGCGAATCTGGGCTACGTGTCCTGGACTACGGCGATGGTCCGGGCCCTGACTCCCGGGGACTGTTCCAGCAGCGCGACAACGGTGCGTGGGGAACCTACCTGGAACGTATGGACCCTACGACTTCAGCCATGAGCTTCTTTACCGCCCTGCAGAAGATCAGCGGGTGGGAACAGCTCGAACCCACCACGGCCGCGCACCGGGTCCAGCGCAACGCCGACCCGTTCCACTACCAGTCCTACTGGGCGGCGGCCGTCGAGGTCGTCGCCGTCCTGGGCGACGCAAAGATCACCGATGCCGGCGGGGAAAGCTCCTGCGGCATCCCTGGGCAATCCGGCAAGGACGATGACCTGCCGTGGCGCACGGCCAAGATCTACGAGCCCTCCCCGCTGGGCATGTACAACCGCGAATGCGTCGACTTCGCCCTCTGGCGCGTCAACCAGCAACTCGGCAGCACCACGGCCCCCTACAAGGTCCTGAACGGCACCTTCCGGCCTGACGGTGCGGTGCTCGGCTCTGCCCTTACCTGGAAAGACGGCTGGGATGCCAAGGGCTGGCCCACCGGTGGAACACCCCGTGTCGGCGCTGTCGTTTGGTACTCCCCCGGCACCGGGGGCGCCGACGGCACCTACGGCCACGTCGCCGTCGTCAAAGCCGTCAATCGTGACGGCAGCTTCGTGGAAGAGGGCTACAACGGCAACCCTGCCCCGAATGACCACACCTATTACACCCGCACCGTAGAGAACAGCACTCCCAGCGCCTTTCTCTACCTGCCCGGCAGCGACTCACTGGAGGAACCATGAAACGCGCCCTGACAGCCCTCGCGGCCCTGCTCGTGTGCACGGCCTGCGCGCCGGTATCCACCTCAACACCCGCGGAACCATCGCCCAGTGCTTCCGCCGCCACCTCCGCCACGCTCAGCGCGGGCGGCAAGCCCCAAGCTCCCGGTGGCACAGCACCGGCTACCCTGGGCATCGCCTGGGACGAGGCAAGCAAAACAGCCGCGCTGGACACCGCGACCAAGGCCATGACGCTCTATGCCCGACCAGCAGTCACCGACAAGGTCTGGATCCAGGAACTCGGCCAGCTCCTGACCCCCCAAGCAACCGCCGATTACCAATACGTTGACCCGGCCAACATCCCGGTCACCAGGATCACCGGAGCGGGCCAGCTCAGGATCGAAGAGAGCAACGGTTTTGGCTGCCATGTCGTCTTTCCCACCGATGCCGGCGACTACGACGTGCAGCTGCTCCGCAGCGCAGCCGACAAACCCTGGCAGGTCAACCGTTTCACACCCCCGAACGGCACAAAGTAAGGACAGATGATGGAAACACAAGCACTCGACTTCCCCAAGATCAACGCCGTTCTACGCACCAACGGAACCGGCGAAGTCACCATCAACGGAACCTCCCACGCTATCGAGGCCGCCGACGAAGCCGCCGTCCTTAGCGATGCATTACGAATCATCACCGAAACCGCGGCTCAGCTCGGCCGACCCGTCCGCGTCAGCACCACCGACCCGGACGGGCAGGGCCTCATCATCGTCTCCCCCGAAGGCGTCGTCAGCGAGGCCGCACCGATCAAGCCCACCCCGCGGCGGGAGCAGGACCCTCTGCCGGACACAGCAGCCCCTTCGCCCGAGACGGCCAAGGCCACGACCAAGGCCGCGCCGGCTCCCACGCCAGCTTCGGTCCCCGATGCCTCTCCGGCCGAAGAAGTACCGGCACAAGCTGTCGACGCTGCGCCGGTGACCTTCGGTGCAGCCGTCACGCCCGCGGCCGCCCAGGGGCCCGCACCGGCCGCCAAAGCAGCCGCTGCGGAGCCTGCCACCCGGCGCAGCCTCAAAGACACCTCATTCCTCATCAGCGCGCCCGTGCTCCAGCCGGCCACGCGCGGCTGGCGCGGCGTTCTCAGCCGCCTGGGCTTCCGGATGGACCCCTCACCCGAAGAGTTGGCCGAACGCGAAGACATCCGCACAGTGAGCCAGCACTGGCCCGGCCCCCGCACCGTCGCTGTCGTCAACCGCAAAGGCGGAGCGAACAAAACCCCCACCGTCGTCATGCTCAGTGCGATCCTGGCCCGCTACAGCGGCGCAGCGACCGTGGCCTGGGACAACAACGAATCCCAAGGCACTCTCGGCTGGCGCACCGAACAGGGCGGCCATAACAACAGCGTCCTGGATCTCATCGACTCATCAAAGGCGCTGCTCTCCCCCAGCGCCCAAGCCGCCGAAATCGCCCAGTTCGTCCACCACCAGACGTCCGACAAGTTCGACGTCCTGCGCTCAGACGAGAACGAGGA
Organism: Pseudarthrobacter sp. NKDBFgelt; assembly: GCF_046097905.1. Lineage (NCBI taxonomy): Bacteria > Bacillati > Actinomycetota > Actinomycetes > Micrococcales > Micrococcaceae > Pseudarthrobacter > Pseudarthrobacter sp. NKDBFgelt. The sequence continues at coordinate 42,802 of NZ_JBJURL010000012.1, forward strand.
GGGCGACCATGAAGTGACCGCAGAGGAGGTGGATATCGCCCACCAGGTACTCACCCGCTACTACCGGCTCATCGTCATGGACTCCGGAAACACGGCCCGCGCGGCCAACTGGCGGCGAATGATCCACCACACCAACCAGCTCGTGGTCCCCGTGACAGCCATCGAAGACCGCGCCGAGGCCGCGCGCCTGACCCTCCAAACGCTGGAATCCCGCGGCGGACACGATGCCGAGCTGGCCCGCAACGCCGTCGTCATCGTGTCCGAGTCCACCGACGCCAAACGCAGCATGAGCGGCGATGCGCTCAAGCGCGCCAAGGATGAAGCCCGGCGGATCGCAGACGGCTTCGCCCCCCATGTACGAGCCGTAGTCCGAATCCCCTACGACCCCGCCCTGGTCAACGGCCCCATCCGCTACGACGCCCTCCAACCCGCCACCCAACGCGCGTGGCTCGCCGCAGCCGCCGCGGTGGCCAAAGGCTTCTGACCTCGTCTAATGGAAACGACACGCCGAACGGGCCGCGCAGTTAACGGTACCGGTACCTATAGGCTGGGGTTTATGAGTACAGCCATCCACAGACGCGTACGGGGTACAGGGGCCGGCAACGTCGTCCTCAAAGTTGACGTTGCTGCCGATGCTAAAGCTCTGGTGGAACGTCTTGCCACCCACATGGGGCTCTCCAAAGGACAGGCAGCCGAACGCCTCCTGATGAGCATCCGGCTGGATGCTCGCGGGTTGCCTATTTGGCCTGACATAGACGACCACCAGGAACAAGGAGCCCTGCCTATCGATAAGGCTTCCTAACGGAAGAAGGCCCCTCCTAAAAGGAGGGACCTTCCTAATCCTTCGCTCAGATCCCTCATCCGCCAAGATCCGGATCCGAGCTGTTACAACACCCACGCTGTGGGTGCCATTTGTGTTACCTCGAAAGGAACTACTGTCCCTATGGTACCGGAACCGGTATTGACGTCAACGCATGCCCTTGTGAGTGTCGCTCCACGTCCCAAGCCGGAAGATGCATGGGGTCTTGCTCCGCTGATTGCTGGCGCGCCTTCGTACCGGTTGGGGCGGTGGATTGGGCAGAGGTTTCAATATCCTCGGCCGAAAAATGCGCCGAAGATCACTCCGTCTTTGCCGGGACATCCTGCTGCTGTAATGGTGCACGGCACGGATGGCCGAGTCTCCACGCTGTGCTTGGACTTTGATACCTCGAAGGCGCTGAAGGGCGTGGTGGACTCGGACGCGGTCCGGGTGGGCCAATTGTTGTCGGCGTGCGGCATGAGGTTCGTGGAGGATTTCTCCCCCAGCGGTGGACGACACCTGTACGTGCCGCTGCACGACCGGATGGACGCAGCCGAGGCCCGGGAGCTGGTCGAAGCGCTAGCCCTTATGGCCACCAGTCTTGACCCGAGCCCCCACCAGAACATCACAGACGGGTGCATCCGTGTCCCAGGAACGATCCACAAGTCCGGTGGCCACCAAACCCTCATCACTCCCCTGTCCCAGGCGTACGACATCCTGCGCCGCCGCAACCCAGCACGGGGCTTAGTGCAGCTGCGTACGGCGTTGGCGCCGGAACTGGCCCGCAAACGCGCACTCAAGGCCCGCGAAGCGAAGACCGTAGCCGCTCAACGGACCGGCGGGCTGCCGGCGCTCTCACTGAGATCCAGTAGTGAGACCCCGCTGCGACGGGTCGCACGAACCGGTTTGTACGACACGGCTAAGTACAAGGGCCCGTCCGAGGCCCGAATGGCCGTGCTGAACCACTTCAGTGCCTGTGGCTGGTCCCTGCAGCACGTAGAAAACGAACTCGTCGGCCAGTTCCCGGGCCTAGCTGCCCTCTACGGATCTGCAGAACGCCAGGCAAGGCTCCTTCCGTACGAGTGGGCCAAAGCCCAGGCCTTCACCGGTGCAGCTTCGAGCGCCCGAAAACCGCTCCCCCGTAATCGCGGGGAAAGGAGTGCACTTATTAACAACACAAGCGCCACTTTAACCACCGGGGGGGCAAGCAAACCCAGCAGTGCTGCCGTACACCAACTCGTGAACGACTTGGAAAATGTTCTGTACGCAGTCCTTGACCACAGACTCCAAAAACGCGGTCGAGAAGGCCTCAGCCTCCGTCTACTGATCCGCGGATTGTTGGGATACATGCGGGCTAGAGAAACAGACATCCTGGATGTCGGTTGCCGCACTCTTGCTGTCGCGATGGGGAAACACCACGTCACCATCGCCAGGCTGCTGCCCGTCTTGGTTCAAGCTTCTGATGGGATCCTCACTAAGATCGCCGACGCACGTCAGAAGGCGGCCGATGTTTACCTCATTCAACTCCCTGAGCACTACCAACAACTTGCACGGGAACTAACGTGGCGGAAAGGAAAAATTCATGCCGTCCGCCCCGTGTTTCGGGCCCTGGGAGACGTGGCTGCCCTTGCCTATGAGGCAATTGAACGTGGGCGCCACTCCCCCACCACCGCGGAAGTGGCCCGCAACAGTGGTGTCAGCCGCAACGCCTGCTCGGCCGCATTGGCTGAGATGGAGACACTCGGCATGATCCAGCGCCACGGTAGAACGTGGAAAACCACTTCAGTGAACCTCCGCATGCTCGCCGCCAGGCTCGGAGTGCTCGACGACTACCTTGACCACATCCGGCGGAATCGTCACGAACGCGCGATCTGGCATGCCTACCTCGATAGGTTCAAGACACTCCAGCTTGCGATCGATGAGGTCGATTTGTTTGATTCTGAAAGGGATGAGTATTGGCTACCCCCGGATGATGCGGCAGTGTGGCGAATAGATCAGCCCGCATAGGTCTCTGGTGCAGTTGATTTCGCTGGCAGCTACCAAAATGCTAGTGAATCGGTAGTGCCTTAGTAGTGTTTCGCTAGCACAGCGTTTCGAGTTGGTCCCACATCCCTGCTGAGCGTGGGTGACGATTGCGTGGAGCTTATGCTCGCGTCCAGCAGTTTGAGGTTGATCCTCAGCCACGGTCGTGTAGTAGTTCGATAGCACTTTGAAACTGCTCCGATAATTTGGGCTGTGCATTGGTACGCCGCCCACGTACTGATACTACTTTCATAGTGCTATCGAATAAGTAGTGTTTCGCTAGCAAACTTGCTCCTTTGGCAGTCATCAGCTGCCCCTCAGTTTCACAATCACTATCAAATCAATAGTGATTCAATAGCAATTTAGTAGCGAGCAGTATTCCATATGACGCGCATGACTCCAGTCAGGGAGGTGAGTACTTGGGCTTGCTGGCGGCCTGGTCCCTCAGCGCCCATCGCTATCAATCGGATAGTGATGTGATAGCAGTTGAAACTGCTATCACCCTATCCGAGGATCTTCTCTCGATCCGGCCCATTTGCTACTGCTTTCATAGTGCTATCAAACAGGTAGCGTGTCGCTAGCCTTTTGCTATCAACCTCGGCATTAGGTTGGAGGCATGATCATTGTTGTGGGTAGCGAAAAGGGCGGCGTCGGCAAGTCCACGGTTGTAACCAACCTTGCTGTTGAGCTGGCGAAGCGGGGGATGCGCATAGCGGTCGTGGACGGCGACCGGCAGCGGTCCACTGCTCGTTGGGCAGTAGACCGCGAAGAGGCCGGGCATGAACCTCGCATCTTTGTAGTGGAGAAACTTGGGAGCCTGCACGAGACGCTGCGTGAACTGGATACGAGCTATGACGTTGTCCTTGTCGATGTGGCAGGGAAGGACAGCAAGGAGATGCGCACAGCCATGACTGCGGCCCACCAGTTGTTGATCCTGACGCAATCGAGTCAATTTGATCTCGATACACTCGCGACTGTCGATAGGTTGATTGAAACTGCCCGTGACTTCAATCCCTCCCTTCGAGTCAGAGGGGCTCTTACACGGGTATCAACCAACGCGTTCGAATCTGAAAGTGGCGACGCCAGGGATTACCTTTCCGACTATCCGAGTATCGAACCACTGCGAACCGTTCTGTATGAGCGCAAGGCTTATCGAGACGTGGTGGGGGAGGGGCTCGGAGTTGTTGAGTGGAAGAACCCTAAGGCGGCGAGGGAAATCCGTGGGCTGGTAGAGGAGTTGATGGGGTAGTGGCAATCAAGAAGCGGTCCGCGTCCGAGAAAGCTAGGGACGAGGCTATCGAGGCGTTTGGCAATGCCGCTGAACCACTACTGACCTCGCCGGCTGTCAGCGCTGAGCGCGGAATTCCAGCCAGGCCCAGTGTCACGCCCACACTTAGTGATTCGAGGGACAAGGGGACTGCCAGAACGATGTTGCTTCGTTTTGACGAGGACCGTGAACTCATGGACTTACTTGCGGACGTGGCGAAGCTCGAAGGCCGAAAGAAGCATCCGATGGCATTGCGCGCTCTTAGGATCGGTCTCGAGCAGGTCCGCGACAGTTACGAGTAAGTAAGCCACCTGGATCTATGAAGTTGCTATCAAGTTGATAGCAACTTCATAGCAGTCACAGGGGACTGCTGAAGGTTTAGTTGACAGCTGGGGTTGATAATTTCTTACGCGGCTGAGGCCGCGTTTTTTATTGTCTCAAACTCGATGGGTGTCAGCCGGCCGAGGGCGCGTTGACGGCGTTTGCGGTGGTAGCTGCGTTCGATCCAGGTTGTGATGGCGAGCCGGAGTTCGGCCCGGGTTTCCCATCGTTTCCGGTTCAGGACGTTCTTTTGCAGCAGGGAGAAGAACGATTCCATCGCGGCATTGTCACCGCATGCTCCTACCCGTCCCATTGATCCGCTCAGCCCGTAGGTGTTCAGGGCCAGGACGAACTTTCTGGATCTGAACTGGGACCCTCTGTCCGAGTGGACCACTGTGCCGGCCGGTTTCCTGAGAGCCACGGCGTGGTCCAGCGCGGCAACGGCCAGAGACGCTTTCATCCGCCCGTCCATGGAGTACCCGACGATCCGGTTCGAATGCAGGTCCTTGATCGCGCACAGGTACAGCTTGCCTTCCCCGGTGTGGTGCTCGGTGATGTCCGTCAGCCATTTCCGGTTCGGTGCCGTGGCGCTGAAGTCCCGTTCGATGAGGTCATCGTGGACCGGAGGGCCGGCCTTGAGCGCTGAGCGGCGCCGGCGGTGGATCACCGAGAGGATGCCGTTCTGGGAGCACAGCCGCCAGATCCGGCGTTCACTGGCCACAGGGCCGGGTCCGGCGTTGATCTCATCGGCGATGAACCGGTAGCCGAAGGCAGGATCGTCGCGGTGGTGGTCGATGGCGGCGTTGATCAGGTGGGCTTCTTCCCAGTCCCGGGCGGGCACGGGGTTGGCGGCCCACTGGTAGTAGGCCTGTCTGGAGAAATTCAGTACCCGGCAGGACACTGCCACGGGAACCCTGATCGGGGCGTCCCTGGCAGCCAGCTCGCGGACCAGCGGGTACATCATTTTTTTGGATTGATGTCCCGGGACAGATAGGCCACGGCACGGCGCATGACTTCAGCTTCCTGCTCCAGGAGCCGGATGCGTTTATTGGCCTCCCGCAACTTCGCGGCGTCATCAGACACGGCCCCGGACTGCACGCCATCTTCTCTGTCGGCAATCTTCATCCAGCGGTGCAGGGCAGCAGGTGAGACCCCGAAATCCTTGGCGATCTGGGTGATGGGCGCTTCGCCCTTGCGGGCAACCGCCACGACATCGCGGCGGAACTCTTCGGGAAAGGCTTTGGGCATGAGGAACATCCTTCCACCCGCAAGGATCAAATCCTCACAGGCAAAGTGTCAATCAAACCTTCAGCAGTCCCTTCCAGTTGGAGCATGATGGCCTGTGGGCCACTACCCTCTGGTAGGTAGAGAGCGATTCTGATGTACGCTATCCACTCGCTCGTCGTTCGTCAATGGTTCCGCTCAATCCGGGCTTCGCAGCTCGTGGCGGTCGCCCGCCTACCCGATCGCGTTGACGCTGGCCAGGCGGCCCAGTGGAGCCGTGGAGAGCCAATGTCGAGTAGGCGCACGGATGTTGGTATGGCGCCTGGCAGCCAGCCGGTTGTGGTTGCTGTTGTATCGGCGTGTATTCACGTCAACCAAGGCGTACCAATCGGGATGGGCTCGGCGGGCCCCATCAGCAGCTGGCGCACAACGAGCGTCAACCGACGACCGGGATGTCGACGGCGATCGCGGGCGTTCAACTTGTCACCGGCGTTGAATCACGGATCCCTCTTGACAGAAGGCTTCTCTGTGTGACAGAAATGGCAGATACTCGCCCCATAGGCGAGCCAGTTGCTTTGATCAGGAGGCTTGAGTTGAACACAGACCTGTCCGTGAACTACATATCCGTCGGCGGAATCAGGACGCGCTATATCGATCAGGGCGAGGGTCCGGTCATCCTCCTGATCCACGGTGGCCACTCGGGTATGAGCATGCCGGGCGGCGGGGATGGTTGGGCTCCCGTCATCGCTCCTCTGGTCGACAAGGGCTTCCGCGTCGTGACCTTCGACAAGCTGGGGCAGGGAGAGACTGACCTCGCGCCGACGCATGCCGAGTGGACGTTCGATGCGGTGGTCAAGCACGCCAGGGGCTTCATCGACGCTCTGGGACTCGAGGACATGATTCTGGTCGGGCACTCGCGCGGTGGCCTGCTGGCGAGCAAGCTCGCTCTTGACATGCCGGAGTCGACCAAAGGTCTCTTCATCGTGTCGAGCGCGACGCTCGCTGGCACCGACCCTAAGTTCCGCGACGTTGAGTTCTACGACGCGATCACGCGTTCGCTTCCGGCGGACGCGTCTCCGGAGGAGATCTGCGGAGCCTTCTTCCGTGCGCAGTACGTGACCCCGGTGCCGCAGGAACAAATCAATGCGGCCGCCGCTAAGTACGTCAAGGAGAACCACCAGAACGCCCTCAAGACCTACCCGATGGTTGAGAAGAAATACTGGGAGCCGAGTCTTCAGGCGGCGAAGGACGACATCTGCGCTCGCCTCTTCGCCGGCGAGGTCAATATTCCCGTCGAAGTCGTCTGGGGCCGCGACGATCGCTCGGCGCCGGTTGACCTGGGCATCGCCTTCTACCAGAAGCTCGCCCTCGTCTCGGAGACCACGAGCCTGCACATCCTGGGAACCGCGGGCCACTACGTCTTCGCGGAGCGAACCGAGGACTTCGTTCGAATCCTGGCGGACTACGCAGGCCGTCGCAGCGCCAGCTATGCGACGCGTCGTTGATGGTGATCCTGGGGAACTATCCCGCTTGACGGGGTCTTCGAGTCCGTGCCGGATTGGCGCAGCGCGCCCAGATCGTGCTGCTGGCTTCGGCGTGCGAGTCGAACACCGCGATCGCGGACAAACTGGCCTGTATCTCTTGAAGTGGCCCCCCTGTTCGTGTCCGGTTTCCGGCGACCACGGTGGGCTCTGGGAGAGGGGCCGAAGACAGCGGCGGTTTTCGGCTGGGCGTGATGTGCCCGTGAAAGAGATCGCGGCGCCCGTGGCTCCGTCCTCCCCGGACGAACCCGGTTGAGGGAATTGTTGCCCGGGCTGGTGTGCCGGTTGCGCTCAGCGCGCCGGGCCGGCCCGGCGCAGGCGCCGGATGACGCACAAGCGCGGGATCCTTCGGCGGGCGACAGCCGCAGGGCGGCCCGCATTGGGGCATGGCGGTCCTCCCGCGGGGTGGATTCTACCCTTGATTCCGCTCCCCCTTCCACGGGCCACTGGCTGGCCCCGCCAGAGGGGGCGGAGGAAGAAGCGGTCCCCATCGTGGAAGCCCTCGGCTGCGGCCGGTTCTGGGTCTGAGATCGGTGCCGGGCGGGGCTCACACTGGCCGGGCCTTCAGATCGGACTTGGTCATGCGGAAGGACGCCTCAACCTGCCACAGGTCGTGATACGCGCCGATCACCGCTGCTGCGGACATCTTCTCGGCGCCGGTGACCTTCAGGAACCTCGCCTTCTTCAGCGGCGTGCTGCCCGGGCAGGGACTGGGGAATTAACGGTGTATTCGGCTCGACACGCCGGGGCGGCAAGCCTGGCGGGAAGGAGCCCGATATGGCCGCAACACTTGAGGCTGTGCCGAGTACGAAAGCCGTTGACGAACTGACAGAGAAATCCGAGGCCGAGGCTGCCCGCGAGCTGGTCAGGATGGCGAGGGAGCAGGGGCTGTCCCTGGCCGGTCCTGACGGACTGCTCAAGCAGCTGACCAAGACCGTCATCGAAACCGCCCTGGACGAGGAACTGACCGAGCACCTCGGTTATGAACGGCACGACACGGCGGCGAAGGATACTGCCAACTCGCGCAACGGAACGCGGTCCCAGACCGTGCTGACGGAGACGACAGGCCCGGTGCAGATCGACGTTCCGCGGGACCGGGAGGGGTGCCGATAGGCCCTGCTGCGAAGGTCCCGTGCTGCGTTGGCGCCGAGGATCAGCCCCCGATATACGGGGCGGTTTCTAGTGAACGTTGCGAATTAGATGTGTTTGCATCCGGTGTCCTAATCGTTGCATGGCTGCCCGTGGCGAGCGGTCGTTGAGACATGCTCGGGGCCTGTCGTTGAGTCCGTCGCAGACGTCATCGAGCTGGTCTAACTCCACACGTTCAGGTCCGTGCCCTTTGGAAAGTACTGCCGGAGCAGTACGGGGTCGCTTTAAGGGCCCTTCGCAGTTAAGCATGGTTGATGTCTCGGCCGGGCAGGGGCACTGACGGTCGGTGTTGTTGAAACCAAAGACCGGGCCGTGGAGAACGCGGCCTTGAAAGCTGCCGTGTCGTATTTGGCTGCGTCGATCGGGAGGTGCGCCCGGGCTTGTAGAGCCGCAGACCGTCCGTGCCGCAGGCCCATTCCGGTGGCGGACGGTGTGCCTGCGGCGCGGACGATCTGCGGCGGGACGAACCACCCGAGACTCCCCTTCCGTCGTACCGGAAGCACTCCGAAAAGACCAGGACTTTGAACAACCTGAAGGACAGACCCATGACCACAAACTCCTCAGATCTGGCCCTCACGGTCGCCGTCACCCACCGTGGCGCTGGAAAAGAAGCCTTCGCGCACCTAACGCGGGGTGAATCCCTGGCCATGATTCCGCCGTTGATCCTCGAACTTTCCGGCAGGATCAGCCGCCGGGCTGCGCTCCTAGAGGCGTCATCAATCGACGCGGCCCACAGTTCCGATGACCTGGCCGCCCTCGCCTGGATTCAGCAATCCCTGGAAGATGTTGAAGCCACCATCATGGGACTGTCGGAGGTAAACCGCCGCCGTTCTGCAGCGTTCCACGGTCCTGCCCCTTCTTCTGCCGGAAGCCTTGGTCCCCTAGGTTCCGCCGGGGCCGCCGGGATTTGGGCCCTGGCTTGATCATGCCGGCGGGCTGCCGCTCCTCCGTTCCGTCCCAGGGACATTTGGCGTGTCCCAAAGTACTGATCACCGCCCTCAGATTAAGGATTTGACCATGCACGCAGCACCCGGTTGTCTCGTCGTCGCCGTTCACACCCGAAAAGAACTGGACGCCGCCCTGGATGAAGCGGTGGATCTGCTGAAGCCGGCGGCGATGGCTGAACACGTCGGCATCTCGGTGGCCCGCCTCGCCCCGGGCCGCTATGAAGCGCGCCTGGACAGCGACGTTCCACGCGGTGTGACACTCGAAAGGTGGGGGAGCGGGCTGCGATGAACGGACAGCAGAGCGATCTCTCCGGCGCGCCGGCTGGCAGCGTTTTTAGCATGGTCTGCCCCGCCGCCCGCCAGGCCGGCTGTTCCCTGCGTACGGCGGCTCTCGGCGCAGCGCCGGGGAGGAATGGGTTGAAAGAGTCGCTGACAGAATGCGAAATCGAAGTCTTCCTGTCCCTGGCCCGCGGGCACCGCATCGCTGTGAGGGATCATGAAACCGGGGCATTGTGGTACGGGCGGGTTGACATGACGTTTCCGGAACACGGATTTGTCTGGGTCATCACGGACGTCGGTGAGCGGAAGTTGCTCGACGTTGGCGTGCACACAATCTGGCGGCCGGAGGAGTCCGGCGCCTGCGGCCGCGTTCGCCGGGAAGCCGGTCGCCTTGGGCCTTCGACGATGAGCAGGGTGAGGGCCGCCTGACGCCGGGGGCAGGGCGTGGCCGCATGCAGCTGCGGCGTGGTGCGGCAGGAAAGAGGTCAGGGCCTCTTTGAATTGGTCGCGACCAAGCAACCAATACCCAAAAGAGACCCTGACATGAATAACTCTATGTCGTGTTCCGGTGGCCGCTGGTGCACGCGCGCGGATGCGCTGCTCGGTGTCGAGGGCGTCCGCGTCAGCTCCGTCACGGCAACCGGTACCGGCCTGCTTCTGGGCGTCGAAACCGGGGAGAACGTCACCGGCTGCGCCGACTGCGGCGTCATCGCGGTCGGGCATGGACGCCGCCAGGTCCGTCTCCATGACATTCCCTGTTTCGGCCGCCCGGTGCGGCTGCTGTGGGCCAAACGTGTCTGGCGGTGCCCGGACCCGGACTGCCCGAGAACGACGTTCACAGAGGAGCACCCGCTGGCAGGACCACGGGCGAAGCTCACCGCCAGGGCCGCCGGGTGGGCGACCGATGCGCTCCAGCATTTCGACACCTCGGTCTCCGCCTTGGCCCATCAGCTCGGCGTCTCCTGGCACACCGTCTGGGACGCGGTCAGGATCGAAGCCACCCGGCGGATCGCATCGACCGGCCGGCTGACCGGGGTAGATGCGCTCGGGGTCGATGAGCATGTCTGGTCCCACACCGGCCCGCCCGGAACCGGCATGGTCACCGGGATCGTGGACCACACCCGCGACCCCGCGGGGGTGGTGCACGCCAGGTTGCTTGACCTGGTTCCGGGCCGGTCGGGGAAGGCCTATGCGGACTGGCTCAAAGAACGCGGCGCAGGGTTCACTGCCGGGATCAAGACCGCCGCGCTGGATCCGTTCCGCGGCTACGCGAACGCGATCCGTGACGAGCTGCCCAAAGCCATCGCCGTTCTGAACGCGTTCCATGTCGTGAAGCTCGGCTCGGCCATGATCGACGAGGTCCGCCGCCGGGTCCAGCAGGACACCCTGGGACACCGCGGCCGCAAGGGCGACCCGCTCTACGGAATCCGTCGAACCCTGCAGATCGGCGCCGAACACCTCACCGACAAACAAGCCGCCCGGCTCGATGCTAAGCTCAGCGCCGGGGATCACGGCCACGAAGTCACCCTGGCCTGGCAGTGCTACCAGAAGCTCCGCAACATCTACCACGCCCGCCCGGAGCGGGGCCGGGAACTCGCCAACGAAGTAATCACATCATTCCCGACCTCCCCATCCCGGAAGTCGCCCGACTCGGGCGGACACTCAATGGAAGACAGCGATCCTAGCCTACTTCGACACCCACGGCGCTTCCAACGGACCCACCAAAGCGATCAATGGCGTCATCGAAACCACCCGCCGAATCGCCCGCGGCTTCCGCAACTTCACCAACTACAGACTCAGATGCCTACTGGCCGCCGGCGGCCACCGCCCCTACCGGAACAAACAGACCAACCATGCCTAAACGCGAAGCCGCTTTAAGTCTTCTAGACCAGGCGCCCCTGGAGTTCTTCTGCGGCTGCCCGGAGCATGCCCCCGAGGTCGCTGCGAAGCTCCTCCGACATGCGGTGGGCCGGCACAGATACGTTGATTCCGTAGACAGTGCCGCTTGGGCCGGCAACCGCGGCGGCGACCGATGTCACCCCGTCTTCGCTCTCTTCGCGGCTATTTGCGTAACCCCTGTGCCGGATTTCGTCGAGCTCCCTTTCAAGGTCCGACCTGGAGGTAATTGAGTTGGTAGTCAGCTTGGGGAGTTCCTGCCCTGGGTACAGATTCCGCAGCTGCTTCTCACCGAGGAGGCTCAGCATCGCTTTACCAGTCGCAGTGCAGTTTGCTGGCAAGGTGAGGCCCTGGCGGGAACCGACGCGGACCGCTCGCCTGCTTTCGATGGCGTCGATGAATTGGACGTCAGTCCTCTCAAGCCTGGCGAAGTGGACGGTTTCTCCCGTTTGTTCGAAGATCCGCTCGAGGACCGGCCGGGCCAGTGTCCGGATGTCCACCTGCCGTCTGATCGCAAAGGCAATCGAGCTCAGCGCCTGCCCAGGTTCGTAGGCCCGGGTCGCCGGGTTCTGCCGAACGAAGCCACGGTAGAGAAGCATGCCCATAAGCCGGTGCGCCGTCGACGACGCCACGCCCAAGTAAGTGCTGGCATCGGTCAGCCTGATGCTGGGCTGGGTTTCGAACAGCAGGAGCAGCCGCAGGGCGTTATCAACAGACTCGATGGGGTATTGCGGCGGCGGACCGTATTTGGATCCGTCTTCTGTCTCTGTCGATCGCATGCCTTGTATCGTACCCAGCGTCGGCGGGACTGTCGGCACTGCCGCGCTGGCCGGCTTCATGGGCTGACGCTCAGCCGGGCGAGCTCGTGTCGCCAGGCGGTCGCGATGTTGAACGGCCCTCCGAGATCTGGCAGCTCCGCCATGTCGGGACCGGGAAGGTCGTGCAGCTGCCCTCCGGCTGCTGTGATCTGAAGCGACAGGCCTGCCAAGGTGTTTACGCTGATGGCTTGGAGGACCGCCTGCTCCATCGTCGGCGCCGCGCTGGTGAGGCCGTGTCCGCGCAGCAGCACCACGGGCCGATCGCCCATGGCGTCGAGCATTTCCGCTGCGAGCTCGCGGTTTCGCACGAGCACTCCTCTGGGGTAGACGGGTATTCCGTCTGCCGCCAGGCGGGTGCCCGGGATGTCGAACGCCCCGACGATCGGCCGGATGGCGAGCCCTGCCAAGTCGGCGGCCACGACCTGCGGGGGGTGGGCATGCACAACGGAGTTGATATCCGGGCGCCGCCGCAGCAGCTCGGTGTGCAGAGGCAGCTCGTTGGGGACCGTGTAGCCGCTGTCGAGCTCGCCTTCGGCGGCGGGATTGCCGTCGAGGTCGACCAGCCGGATGTCGTTGGCTTCGGTGTGCGCGAGGCCACGCTCCTTGGGACCCCTGCAACGGACCAAGAGCTCGTTCTCCCCCGTTCGCGCACTGATGTGGCCGAGGATTCCGTCGGCGAGGCCGCGGCCGGCCAGGACCCGGCAGGCCATTGCGATGGCCTGCCGTTGCTCTTCGTGGACCACCGGCGGCTGACTTCCCCGCATCAGAGTGCCGCCGTCGGCCGGGGCTCGAGCAGGAGCTCGAGTTTGTCGCGCAGTTCCTGCACGCCGATCCCTGATCCCATGCCGCGGCGGCAGGCAAGCAGGGCCTTCGGCCAGTTCACGATCGCGGCACCGTACAGTTCCACTCCGTCGGTGGTGTAGAGCGCTGCGAACCGACCGTGCAGCTCAGGGTCTCCGATGAGGACATGGTCGGCGTTGCCTCCCACGCGACCGACGACCTGGATTTTCCAGTCGTGCTGGTCGCTCCAGACGTATTCAACCGGTGTGTACTCGCGGGGACTGTCCGGATGGGTGATGTTGTGGGCGACGCATGAGGCTTGCTCAACCGCGTTTGTCCAGTGCTCGATCCGGATGTCCGCACCGTGCTTCTGATGCCGCCAGCGCGCCACGTCGCCGACGCCATACACGTTCGGGGCGTCCACAGCCCTGCAGAACTCGTCCAGCACGACGCCGTTGTCCACCAGCAGTCCCGAGGAGGCCAGCCAGGCGTCGTTGGGAACCGCGCCGATCCCGATGAGAACGGTGGCGGCTTGTACTGTCTGGCCGTTGGTAAGCCTGACGCTGAAGGACCCGTGCTCGCCCTCAATGGCCTCGACTCCGGTGCCAAAGATCGTGGTGACGCCGTTGTTGCGGTGGAGTTCTCCAAACAGCTGTCCGATTTCGGCGTTGAAGATGCGGCTCATTGGTATGGGCATCGGGTCGATGACTGTCACTTCCAGACCGAGCGTACGTGCCGTCGCGGCTGCTTCGGCACCGATGAAACCGGCGCCGATCACTGCCAGTTCCCCGCCTTTGAGGAGGTCGGCGCGCAGTTTCCGGGCATCGTCCAGGGAACGGAGCACGTGGATCCCGGGCCGTTGGCCCCAGGGTGAGGGTCGGGCAGATGCGCCCGTGGCGATCACAAGGTTGTCGAAGTGTAGGGGTTCGTGGTCCTGGAGGTACAACAGGTTTCCGGCGACATCGATGCCTGTGGCGGCGTGCCCGAGCAGCAGCCGGATGCTGGCTTCCTCCGCCTGCTCGCGGGTAAGGAGGCGGATGGACGACTCCTCTGCTTTGCCGGAGAGGACGGATTTGGACAACGGCGGCTTGTCGTACGGGAGTTCCGTCTCAGCACCGACGAGGACGATGTCGCCTTCATACCCCTCCAGGCGCAGGGACTGGGCAGCACGCACGCCGCCGATTGAGGAGCCGACGATAACTGTGGTCGTGTTCATCAGTCCTCCACTACTAGGGCGGACACCGGGCAGCTGCGGGCAGCCTCGGTGACACGGGAACGCTCGGCCTCGGGAACTTTGGTCCTGAGGAGAACAACGATTCCGTCGTCATCCAGATCAAAGTAGTCGGTTGCCCCAACGACGCAGTTGGCGTAGCCCTGGCAGGCTTGCAGATCTGCTTTTACGGTAGGCATTGTCAATCTCCTTGGCCTCTAGATGTTGTTTTTGTTCTGGGGCGGCTGCTCGTCCTCGGTGACAAGCGGCCCGAACGGATGCCCGATCATGGCCGAGAAGGTTGCCGGCGCCTGCCAGGTGAGGGCTTCCAGCTCCAGGGGGCACAGGGACACCCACTGGCCGGAGCGCGGGGACTTGATCATCAGCCGCGAGCCGTTCCGCGTCTCGACGCGGCTTACCTGGACTTCGGAGAATTCGTTGGCGATCACGATCGGAGCGCCGTTGACCCGTGCTTCCAGCCGGTCGCGCTCCTCCGCCGCTCGAATGGCGGCAAGGCGGTCCTCCTCTTCGCCTTCCCATTCGAGTTTCATAGGAATATGGCCAGATTCTGCATCCGGATGACCGCCTCGTCGACCATGATGGTGCGGCGGGCGAGCTGCCAGCCGGAGCCGGTGCGGCGCAGCAGATCCTCCCTGCCTGCCGACACGGTCGCGGCCTCGCGGACGTCGCCCCGGCTGCGGAACAGCAGGACCGCCGAATCCACGATGATCTCATCCGGGTTACCGGTACGGAACGTCCGGACGTTGGTGACGTAGTGGCGCAGCCGCGACGGAGGGTCTTCGGTCCAGGCGTGTTCCGTGGCGAAGCGCGCCGCCCTGCGGCTCAGCGAGTACTTGTTTTCATCCATGTGCGCCATCCCGGGAGACGTGCTGTAACCGGCCCCGAGGGCAGTGGTCACCCTCACCGGCATGAGATAGTGCACGTCGTCCGTGAGGCGGCTCAGCCACTCGTCGTACTCCTGTGCGTCGAGCAAATAGGATTCATCGACAAGCCACTTGTGGGCTTGCAGATGAAGTTCATCATTGAACGGCAGGGAGTCACCCGTCCTCTGAGTACGGGGGGCGTGCCCTCCCAGCACCGACTGCTCCGAGAGAGATTTGTTGCTGCGTTCGGTTACGGCTTCAATACCCACGGCTAGCCCTCCTTCGAAACGGTCATTGCCGGGGCGTGCCCGTTGTGCTCAGCGGGAGCCGGGAAAGAATCCGGGGTGTCAGACGGACAGTCCTGCACCGGATTGCTGCCGACGTGCACCTGGGCCGCTTTTTCCATCGGTCGTTCAAGATGGTTGGCCCATCGCAGGAGCAGTTCACGCTGGTTGTATTCGCTGTATCCGACGCGGGTCGAGCCGGGGCCGGAGTACTGCTCGGGGGTCAGGGGTTCGACGACGTTCTGTCCGTTTTCCAGCATGCCCATGCGGCTGTTCAGCAGCAGGCGCCGTGCCATCGGGCCGCCGGCGGTGCTGGTCAAGGAAACCCAGTTTTCCACGTCGTCCTGCTCGAACATGCCGCCGCTGCCAAAGCACATGAGATAGGCCTTGTAGGAACGTGCCTTAAACTCTTCGGGCGCGTTCTTGTCGACGGCGAACCACGATACGATCTCGGTCTCGTCTTCACTGATTGGCTGCCACTGCCGGATGGAGATGAACGGGAGCACTTCATCGGAGTCTTCTTCGACCCGTGGCCAGTTGTGCACGAAGCTCATGTTCGGGAACACCGACGCCGCCGACACCATGAACCCGTCCTTGCCCACGACGTCGAGCTGCTCCTGGCTCCACTGCTCTTTCATGCGGGCGATCATCTCGTCCGGGTAGCCCACGTAGCGGAGGCGGTCTTCCAGGCTTCCTTCGGGAAGCTTGTAGGTAGTTCCGCCGCCGTTGCCGGCCCAATAGGTTGTCCCGTCCTTGCGCTTTTCCGCCTTTGGTTCGCGGAACAAACCAATTTCGACGACGGAGGTGTGGGTCTGGGGGGTGTGATACATGTCGCCGGCGAAGTTTTCGGCTCCGATTTTCCAGTTGGCCTTGACCCGCCACCGCTGCGGCCCGCGCAGTTCAATCCCGCCGGAGCTTTGCTTCGTGTAGTAGTCCATGTAGAACTTGAAGTCACCCAGGAAGTCCTCCAACGGCTCTGCGTCAGGATCCAGGCTGACGAAGATAAGGCCGTTGTAGATGCCCAGGGAAGGAGCAGGCAGCAACGTCTGCCCCTGCTTCTTGAAGCCCTCTTCGCCGCCGTATGCCTCTTTGTGGAAGGGCAGTCCGACTATGCGGCCGTCGTTACGGTAGGACCACCCGTGGTACGGGCAACGGAAGTGGGAAGCGTTTCCCATCTCCGTGCGGCAGACCTGCATGCCGCGGTGAAGGCACATGTTGAACAGTGCCCGGATTTCTCCATGTTCATCACGGGAAATGATGAATGAGTCTTCCAGGACGCGGCGCACCACGTAGTCGCCAGCTTCGGGCACCTCGGATTCGTGGGCGACGAAAAGCCAGCTGCGACCAAAGACCCGCTCCTTTTCAAGCTCGAAGATCTCTTTGTCGTTGTAAATGTGTGCAGGGATCATGCCCTGCCGTACATCCTGAATCACGCCGCTGTGGTCAGTCATTGATGGATCTCCTTGTCCGGGCCGGCAAGACGCCAGTCATCTCTGGTAATCAGAGATAGTTTCTTTTAGAAAGAGAATGACCTAAAGTGTGGCGTTCGTCAAGCCCCAGTCGGCCGAGTGGCCGAGGCCCCGCCGGACCGCGTCCGTTGGCCGGGATTCAGTGACCGTTTTCCGCAGCATCTGAGTCCCGCGCAGCAGTTTCGCCCATATCCAGGCGGGCCAGATCGTTCATGTCGTCGGCGGTCAGGGTGAAATCGAACGCAGAGATGTTCTCTCTCAACCAGACGGGGTCCGAAGCCTGCGGGATGGGCACCAGGTCCTGCTGAATGTGCCATCGCAGCAGGACCTGGGCAGGTGACCTGTTCAGACGGTCGGCGATGGCCACCACAAGGGGGTTCGCACGCAGTCCGGATTCACGGCCGATCGGGCTCCAGGATTGGGTGAGGATTCCCAGCTCCCGGTGGACCGCACGCGGTTGTGTGCGCGCCAGAGCGGGACTTAGCTGAATCTGGTTGACGTCCGGAACGACTCCGGTCGCTTCGATGATTTTCCTCAGGTGGGCCGGCTTGAAGTTGGAGACGCCGATGGCCTTGACGGCGCCTTCCTCTAACAGGGTTACAAGGCCTTTCCATGCCTCCGCATACGCGCCAAGCGCCGGCACCGGCCAATGGCACATGAACATGTCCAGATAGTCGACCCTAAGCTTCCGCAGGCTTTCGTCGTACGCCCGACGGACGCCGTCGACGCTGTGGGACTCCTTGTTGAACTTGCTGGAAATAAAGAGTTCCGCCCGCGGGACGCCGGCGGTTCTGATGCCGCGGCCCACGGCTTCTTCGTTGCGGTATTGAACGGCCGTGTCGACCAGCCTGTAGCCGGTCTGCACGGCACAGCGGACGGCTTGCTCGCATTCGGCGTCCAGCATCGGCCATGTTCCGAGGCCGATCCGCGGCATACTGTGTCCGTTCAGCAAGGGCAGCCTTGAGGTCGCACCTGGTCTCGGAGCCGTACTCGTTTCATTTATCATCGGAGGGCCTCGTCTTTCGGATCTGTCGATAGTTTGCTAAACGGCTGAAGCCTCAGCTCTTTATGTTTGGGCCATCACGGGTGCGGTCAGCTCAAGGTAGGCGTTTGCCTCCTGCAAGCCAACGCCGCCGCCACACTTGTTGTCGATGTCGAACAGACTGGCCAGATGCGGCAGCTCGGCACGGTCGCCGTAATCCAGCAAGTGAAGCACAACGCATAACTGCTGTCCAGATGTTAATTCCGTTCAGCAGAGAACTGGCGAGATCTGCCGGTGTGGCAGTGGTAGCCGCCCGCCCAGCGCCGTCTGGCCTGTAATCCTCGCCAGTGGGGGCCATTAAACGCATCGCCATGAGATAGCTTCGGATAGGGCCAAGCCTCCCGGAGACCGCCTCCCTTTTGAAGAAGAGCGACCCGGGCCATGTCGAGGCGTTGGCCCGGGCTTTGTCCGTGCTGAAGGCCTATCAGCAGCCAGGACAGGCCATTGTCGGTCTCGGATGTTGCCGAGTTCGTCGGGATCGCCAGGACCGCGGCGGGGCGATTCATCCTCACCCTGGAATACCTGGGTTATCTGTCCTACGACGCCAGTGGCTATTCCTTGCGGCTAGCAGTGCTGGAGATCGGGGATGCCTATCTGCTGAGCCATAAGCTGCTGGCGGTGGCCCATCCGCACCTTGCGTCGCTGGTGCAGGAGGCTGGCGAGACAGCATCGCTGACGGTGCTGCACCGGGGCAGCGTGGTCTACGTGGACCGGGTCCACGCCGACCGCGTCCTGACCGTCAACATCATCATCGGCACCAGCCTGCCGGCGTACGCGACGGCGACCGGGCGCGTCCTTCTCTCCGGGCTCACCGAGGGGGAGCTTGATGAATATCTGGAAGCCCTGGTGCCGGAAAGCCTGACCGGCAACACCGCGATCGACCGCGAGGAAATCCGGAAGAGGATAACCGCGGCCCGGGAGCAAGGCTGGTCGCTGGCCGACCAGGAGCTGACCGAGGGCCTGCGGTCCATTGCCGTCCCCGTGCGGGATGCCGGGACCGGCATCATCGCGGCCGTAAACGTCTCCGCGCACGCCACCCGCGTCAGCGCCGATGCCCTGCGCACCACCGTCCTGCCCCGCCTGCTGGGGGCCCGGCAGGCATCGCAGCCGAGCTCGCCGCCGGCGATGCCTGTTCCAACCGGGTTTTCGATTCCAATGTGCGCGAGTCTACCGCGACTGGGCGTGCAGCTGAGCGCCTGCGGCCGGTAACAGCTCGCTGTCCGACGTCCCTCCGCCACCGCTGGCCGGCTCCGTCAGGAACGGCCGGAGGCGGGGATCGGCGCGTGGGCCTAGACCAGCAGGCCCTGCAATTCTTCAGCGGCCGCCTGAAGCTTGGCACCGAGTTCGACGCGGAGTTGGTCCGACATGCGGTGGGCCGGCACCGAGACGTTGAGGGCGTAGGGGGTGCCGCTTGGATCGGTGAGGGCGACGGCGACGGACGTCACGCCGTCCTCGCTTTCTTCGTCACTGCTTGCAAAACCGGTCTGCCTGATCTTGTCCAGAGCCGATTCCAGGTCCGCCCGGGACGTGATGGAGGCCTTGGTCAGGCCGGGGAGCTCTTGCTGGGGGTAAAGGTTCCGTAGCTGGTCATCGCTGAGCCGGCTCAACATGGCTTTTCCCGTGGCGGCGCAGTTGGCGGGAATCATCCGGCCCTGACGGGAGCCAACGCGCACCGCGCGGGAGCTTTCGATGGCATCGAGGAAATGCGTGTCTGTTCCCTCAAGCCTAGCGAAGTGGACGGTCTCCCCGGTTTCGTCGAAGAGCCGTTCCAGGAACGGGCGGGCGACGGTCCGGACGTCGCTCTGGCGTCGGATGGCGAAAGCGATGGAGCCCAGTGCCTGGCCAGGTTCATAGGCCCGGGTGGCCGGATTCCGGCGCACGAATCCACGGTAGAGCAACATGCCCATGAGCCGGTGGGCAGTCGAGGAAGCTACACCCAGATACTTGCTTGCGTCCGTCAGCCTGATGCTGGGCTGGGTCTCGAAAAGCAGGAGGAGGCGGAGGGCGTTGTCAACAGATTCTATGGGGTACTGCGGAGGAGGGCCGTATTTTGCCCTGTCGTCCGCATCTGTTGATCGCATTTTACTAATCATACCCAGCGTCGGCGGGGCTGTCGGAATCGCCAGGCTTGACGGGCTGACGCCCAGCCTGGCGATTCCGTGCCTCCAGGCGGTCGCTATGTTGAACGGCCCTCCGAGGTCCGGCAGCTCCGCCATGTCGGGACCGGGAAGGTTTCCGGTGCATCGGAGTCGCAGGCAGTGGAGAGTGCGAAGTCGAAGACGGAGATGTTTTCGCTGAGCCAGATGGGTACTGACGTCTGGACGATGGGTACGAGGCCCTATTGGACGTGCCAGCGGAGCAGGACCTCGGTCGGAGCGACCGGAGCAAGCTAGATGGTTATGTGCCATAACCCGCGTGTTGATCCACGGCCTGCGGCCCTGGATGCGGCACACTCGTCAGTGTGGCCCGGAGATTCCGGGGCGCTGCGCTGGGCATTGGGGGAGGGGACCGGGATGACTGAAGAGCCGAAGTCGCCACGCCGGATCTCCCGCCGCCGCCGCGCCAACATTGACGGCGACACCCAGTACGTGCGGGTGTCGATGTCGGAGTTCGAACGTGCTCAGTTGAAGGTGCTGGAGGAACGGACCGGGCGCAGCCCCTCGGAGATTCTGGTCAGCGCTGCCCTGTACGCGGAGAACTCCGAGTCGCTGGATGAGCGGCGGGCGATGGCCGTTGAATTCATTGCGGCCCGCCGCTACCTTGCTGCCCTGTCGAACAACGTCAACCAGCTCGCCCGGCACGCGAACGCCACGGACGAATTCCCGGAAGCAGCCCGCACGGTGTTGACCCGGGTGCGTGCGGTCGCGGACCGGATCAACACGATGCTTGATTCGATGGTTCGCTGATGATTCCCAACATCACCAAGGGCACCCGTATGCACGGGCTCATCGCCTACCTTGCCGGTCCGGGCCGGGCGAACGAACACACCGACCCACACCTGGTCGCGGGCTCACCGTCGATCATGGCCTGGCACAACGATGACGAACTGAACGCCGACGCGGCGCAGGCCATTGCCAAGGAATTGGACCGGGCAAGAAGCGTCCTGGGCGTCGAGATTCCCGGCGGCCATGTCTGGCACTGCTCGCTTTCGCTGCGCGCCGAGGAAGGCGACCTTACCGACCAGAAGTGGGCTGAGATTGCGCAGGACTTCATGGACGAGATGGGCTTCACCGAAGCCAGCGGACGGGCGCCGGCCCAGTGGGTGGCGGTCCGTCACGGCCACAGCAAAGCCGGAAACGACCACATCCACATCGCTGCCTCCATGGTCCGCGAGGACGGCACGAAGTGGAGCAGCTGGCGGGACTTCCCCCGCGCGCAACAGGCCGCCCGGGAGCTTGAGAAAAAGTACGGCCTGGAAGAACTTTCGCCCACGCATTCCACCCGTGGCCTCCGGCCCGGTGAACGTGAAGCGTCCGAGCGGCGGGGAGCCCCGGAACCGGAACGCCGGTCCCTGGAACGCAAGGTCCGTGCCTGCGCGACGTCCGCCCAGGATGAGGCCGAATTCATTCGACGCCTTCGCCGTGCCGGTGCCCTGGTCAGGCCGCGGTACGCGTCCGGACGTGACGACGTCGTGGTCGGCTACAGCGTGGCAGAACGTCCTCCCAAAGGTGGCCGGCCTGTGTGGTTCGGCGGCGGTCACCTCGCCAAAGACCTTGCTCTGCCCAAGCTCCGCGCCGAGTGGCCTGACAGCCCACAAGGTGCCGCCGAGGCGGTCGCCGAATGGCAGGCAGCTGCACGTGGACGCCGCCCGGTCACGATCGGCCGCGAAGCCCACGAACCGGACCCGCAAATGTGGGAGCAGTACAGCGACGAAGTTGCCCGGCTCCGCGAAACGCTGCGCTCCGTCCCGCTGGACGATCACGCGACCTGGGCGCAGGTTGCACGCGAGACATCCGGCGCCTTCGCCGCCTGGTCCACGGCAACCGAGGCGACGCCCGGACCACTCGCAGCAGCGGCCGACGAGCTGTCCAAGACAGCACAACTGCGGCGTTACCCAGTCCGCCCCATCCGCAGCGCAGGACCATCTGCCCGCGGAGCCTCGCTCATGCTCATGGCAGCTTCGATGGGCGGCACCGGAACAGCCGCGCAGGCAATCATGCTGCGCCAGCTGCTCAACGTCGCAAAGGCCGTCCACGACATGCACAAGGCCTCAAATGATCTGCGCCGAGCACGCCAGATCAGCCACATGGTGAAGCACCAACTGAGCCAGGTCGCGGCCGCACTGCCCGCCGTCCCAGCGTCAACGCCCACAGCGGATAGCGAAGCTGCCGCCGCGGTACGCGCGAGCACAGCCGGCCAGGTTGCCGGTCGGCCCGCGGGGTCCGTGCTGCTGCCGGAATATGTGCAGGCACGCACCCACGCGGGCACCCGAAGCGGGAATACCCGCCCAGACATTGAGAGATAACACCAAGGAGGGGAACCATGAGCGAATCTGACGGCATTGATGAGGCTCTTGAGGGAATGTCGCGCGTTGCGCTGACCGTCGCCGGCCGGCTCGGTGAGCAGCTGGCCAGAGCCCGCGAGCAAGAGCTGCGCCGCGCCCAAGCGGCCGAGGAACAACAGGCCCGCGAACTGCAGGCACGGTTCGATGCCGAGCGGGCAGCTGCCCGTGCACAGCTCGCCCCCGTCATGGACAACCGGTGGTGGGACACGGCCACCGGCCGCGACATCGAAAGGGCACATGAGGCGGCCACCGCGTGGAAAGACCACGATCCGGCGGCGCGCGACGCGGCCGAGGTGATCCGTGACCAGGTGCAGCGCCGCTACGGCTTGGACGTGGACAACCTCGGTGCCAATGAAGCAACGGTGGCGGAGGCCCTGGCTAAAGCCGAGCGGGACCGCGAACAGGCAGAACAGGAACGCCGTTCCGGCCGTGACGAGAACGCCCAGGCTGTGCAACTGCTGGCCGAGGCCGATCGGGAAGACAGGAAGCGCGCCGAGGCCGTTGATCAGCCCTCAAGGGAGGACTTGGACGAAGCGCTGGCCTGGCTCCGGGAGACCAAACCCATCGAGGCACACAACTGGGAACAGCGGCACAAATTTGCAGACGGCGTAGCCGTCGAGGACGACATGGAAAGGCGGCTGATTGAAGACTGGACAGCCGCCCGTGCCGATCACCGCCCCGAGCAGTTGCGTGGCGAAGCAGGAGCCACATACGACTCAGCCGAGCGCCGACAGGAACTGGCGGCCAGCCTCGAAGGGGTTGCTGACCGCGAGGCTGTAGATGCACGGCTCGTTGCGGACCAGGATCAGGGCACTCCGCCCAGCGCAGCCGTAGGCAAGGGATCGAGGCCTGCAAAGGCCCGCAAGACGCGCGGAGCCAACGGCCCGACAAAGCTCCTTCAAAAGGGCATGAGCCGGTAAGCCCTGCAGGCCGTCCAGCCCAGGAAATCTCACCGGATGGCCCGGGGCCCGCAAATTGGCCCCGGCTGGGTGCTGCTCACATTAGGATGTCCGGGTGACCGCTGAACCCGGCAAGCGCCGCTTTCTGACCATCGAGCAGGTCGCCGAAGAATTGAAGTGCAAAAGCAGCCTCATCCGGAACCTCATTCATACTGGAGAGCTTCGCGCTTTTCAGGTTGGGGGCCGGGGGCTCTGGCGCGTTGGGCGCCAGGATCTCGAGGACTATATCGCAGATGCTTACCGGCGCACCGCTGAGCGGATCGCCGCGGGCGAACTGGCGGACAACGTGCCGGAAGGGGAATAGGGGCGCTGGAGGGGCGGAAACCCCTGTGCTCCCGGGCGGTCCGGCGTCTCCAAGCGTCCTACGCTGGCGTGCGCTCATCCGCGGATACGGCCCTCCCAGCGTTTCTCGGCACCCTGCCGGCTGATCCCGAAGGCCCTGCCGATCTTTTACCAAGAGACGCCCAGTAGTAGTAGGAGGCATCTACTACTACTCCTACTCTTTTCGTGGACGCGTATCGTCCCCAAGGCAAGGCTCTTGGGCGGCGCAAACCGCTCTGCGCCTGGGGGGCGACCCACGAGGAATCCCCGCTACCCAGACCCTCTGGCCTGAGGCCCTACCCCACCCACATGGACGGGGAACCGCGGGCCCCGGGACAGCGCGGTATTGCCGATTAGTAGTAGTAGGAGTAGTTTTGGTACTACTCCTACTACTACTGAGGGTTTTCGAATGAGTTCGAGTGCTAAAGACCGGGTTTTTGCTGCCGCGGAGCAGATCAGCGCCGAGCGGCGCCCGACCGTGTCCACTGTTCGATCTGCTGCGGGCGTTAGTAACGCCGACGCCACCCGCTATCTGAAGGAATGGGCCGAGGAGAAGCAGTCCGCAGGAGGTCAGGTCGCGGCGACCCCGCCGGCCATCCTCGAGCAGGCGGCGCGTCTGGCCGGGGCTGTCTGGGCGGAAGCGTCCACCATTGCGAACGAGCGCCACGCCGCCACCGGCGAGCTCTGGGCCCGGGAGAAAAAGGAGCTGAATGAAGAGGTCGCCGAGCTTGTTGCCGACCTCGACAAAGTGACGGCCGAAAAGGAGTCCGCTGTCTCCGAGCTGGTGGCCAAAATAGAGGAGCTGGAACGCCAGCTAACCACCAATGCCGAGCAGTTAGAGCAGGCCCGCTCAGCCGGCCAGGAAGCAGCGGCCGAAGCTGCGGCAGCAGCAACCCGGGCGGCCGCCGCGCAGGCCCGCGCGGACGCGCTCCAGGAAGCCCATGACGCGCTGCTGCAGCGCATTACCCCCGAGCAGCCTCAGAGTGGCGAAGAACCTGATGCCTGATCTAGCCGGGACCCCTCTGCCAACGGCCGGCAAGTCCTGCAGCCGCCAGCGGTTGGCGGCCTATCGGAGCGGCGCTCGGAAGATTTCCTTGATTTCACGGGCGAGCTCCGAGGACCGGTAGACCGTACAGTTCGGCTACACGGTGGAATTCAGGGTCCGGTCCGACATTTTCGGAGGTCAGCTGCAGGAGGCCGTTGCGGCTGGGGGAGAGGCCTTCGTCAGCCCGTCGGTCCCAGTAGGCCCAGCACCTTCCAGTCAGTGTTTTTGACGGGTAGCTGATACCCAGTGGTTCTGAGCCATCGTCTAACACCGTTCCGCGGATAACGTGCGCGAGCAGGGTTGTCAGATCACGGTCGTCACCGGTGAGGGAGCCGGCCGTGAGGAGCTGCAAGCGTTCGGTCAGCCCCGCCGTGGTTGGTGTGAGGGCTTCAAGGGCGCGGAGGGTGGCCGCGTCGTCTATCTGAACCCACCACCCCTGACCAGGGAGGCGAATTTCGTAAATCGAACGGTCCATTTGCCAGTCCACGGATATGGCCCATGGGACGTCAATCCCGTTCTCCTCGGCCTGGGCCCGGACACTGGCGATGTAGTCCTCGACCGTCCATCCGATGGATTCCGCGGCCTTGGCAACGGACGCGCGCTGCTGCCGGAAGCCAAGCAATACCTCGGCGTAGGCGCACTGGCGGGAGTCGGCGAGATAGATCGTCGAGCCTATGCTGTCGTACCGTCCCCGGGAATCGCTGCCTGCGGCCGTTCCGATAGGCATCGGGCCAACGATGGAATTCTTCCTGACCGACAACGCACCGTAACGGTCCTTCGCCACCCTGAACGAAATCTCGCCGGCAGCCCCAACAAGAGTCAGCCCCGTCAAGTCGCACCGGCGAACCTTGTCGGCCGTGATCATGCGGCGTAAGTGTCATTCACGAACGATTCGGCTGCCCCCAAAACCTCCCGGGAACGCAGCTGCTGAATGTAAAGGACAGGAAGTTCCTCGTCCAGGCGCGGGTTGGCGCCCATCAACCAGGCCAACGCAACATGCTTTCCTTCAGCGAGCTCAAGTGTCTTCCAGACACGATGACCCAGGCGCAGGCGTGACTCGACCTCCGGGCGGGGCTCCGGGCCGTCAGGCTTCGCCCAGCGAAACGGAGACGTGCGGTCCTTCACTCCGGCCATGGTCTGGACAACGGTCGTACCCAGATTCTCATTGAGTTCGCGCACAAGGTCGTGGATATTCATCCGGGTGGTCCCCAGGTGAATGTCATGCCGGGTCGTTGCTTCCATCTCTCCATCATCGCAGGCTTGCAAAAGGAAAGCAACGAAAATGCAACGCTAAACAAGCGGAACTGTGGGCTGGCCAAAGCTGGAGAGGAGACGGGTCGGTACTCCTCAGTGTCCGGTGTTAGCCCCGTTCTGATTGGGCAGCAGGAGTGGTAGGTGTATTCTGAAAATAGCAGTTCACTTGAAGCTTAAAGCAAACTACTGGCATCCCTGCGGATTGGACGTGGGCGTATTCCTCCCATAGGGCCCGTGGTTGGGACATGCAGGGAGACACCCGCGCTCAGTTCTCAGGGTGCTTGCGTTCGACACTCGTTCTTGACCTCCCGTGTCCATGGCGTAGTAGCCCTACGAGCTCAAACACTGCGACAGCAGCAGCACAGGCAGCAGCTGCGAAAGCTGCAATGCGAGAGCCCTCATCTTGGACGATTGCGCCAACGTAAACACCAATGGCAGCAACTAGCACCCACCCGAACAAGAAGACCTTTTTCAAGAGCAATCCCTCCAAACTCCGGTTCTCGAGCTTGACCACGCGCCGTCATGGGGTGAGCCTAGCGCAGCCTGAAGGTCACAGGTTCGAGAAAGCTCAAGGTCTACTTCGCAGGTTGACGTAGCGTGACCAGGCGTCGCCTGCTGCGTCGGCGTGGAGGAAGGCGATTTGGTGGCCGTATCCGAGGGCGTCGGCGACCAGTGGTGGCGGTGAGGCTAGGAGATGTTCGTCGAGGGCGGTGTTTCGTGCGCCGCGCAGGTCGATACCGAGGCTGCGGAGCCTGTCCATGATGGTGTTCGGGTGAAGAGGCTGGCCGGCTCGTGTTCCGGGAAAGAGCCAAGGGCTTTGGGTATCTGAACCGGTTCTGAGGTTTGGCCGGTTTGCCAGGTGCTCTCGAATGAGTTCCGTGACAGGCTCGGGGGTGGGCACTGGGTGGAGACCTAAGGTGACCCGCATAGCCCCGGTGGTTTCGTTGGTCTCTATGGCGTCGACACGGAGTTTGGCAACCCTGACCAGTGGTTGGGCATAGAGAAGCAGTAGCGCGCCGGCGATTCGGTAGGGCAGGGACTCGCTGGTGCCTGTGAGTAGTTCCCGCAGCCATGCCAAGCGCTGGTCCTGGGTGATCGTTGGCCGTGATTTCGCGGTGTAGTGGCCCATCTCCACCCGGTGGTTTGTGCCGGTGTTCTTGATGAAGACAATGAACGTGCGGATGGCTTTCCTGGTTGTCGGTCCGGTGGCGAGCCAGGTTTCGACGTCTTGCTGGTTGCAGTTCGCGGCAGTCCGCTGGTGGGTATCCCGGAGCCAGGCCAGGAATTTGATAGTTTCGGTGATCTCTTGTTTGGCGGAGTGCACCGGGGCTTGGGCGCTCTTCTCCGGTGTTGTCATGGACCGGATGCGACGGAGGTGATGCCAGGTGGCGAACTGCAGGACGGGCTTAGCAATTTCTTCAGCCAGGTCGCGGAGTTTGTCGTTAATCCAGGTCTCGAACCGGGCCAGATGCGGGTCCTGGTAGGGGAGGAGCCCGTGATGGATGAACAGGGCCCGCAGGTGATTGGCTGGTCGTTCCGCCGACTCAGCTGCCGCGTCGAAGCCTTCGTGCGTCAAGGGAGTCTTTCCGCATGACAGAGAAACAAGAAGGGCTTGGACCTTGGGGGAGCGTTTCCAAGTGATGATGCTCTCAGGCCGGTCCGCCTTGCAGAGGACATCAACGATCTTGCTCACTGTCTCTTGGGCGGCCCCGTGTGTGAGCAGCAGTTCATTGAGGTCGTCCCGGAGGGCGCAGCGGGCGCAGATGCCACGCCGGTAGAACTCGCCTTCCGTGTTGCAGCGGCTGCAGTGGAAGTCATGGAGGATGTCGGCGCAGGGTGCGCAGCGGGGACCCCCGGCGGCCGAGGGCGGTCCGGGCAGCAACCGGTGCTGGCCGCAGTCGGGGCAGGTCCCGTGAGTGCGGGTGGCTGTAGTGAAACAGGGTCCGCAGATTTTTCCTTCAGGCCAGGTGGCTCGTGTCTTGCCGGCGGCCCGGCCGCAGCGTGCGCACGTCGCGGTCCCGGTGGTGCGGGGCCGGCCGCGGCTGGTGTTCCGCGGAGTCAGGCCTTGGGGTTGCTCAGTGGTCATCGTCGATGATGCGTGCCCGTCGTGGTCTGACGGTGCGGTTCAAGTCGACGACGTTGGGGGCGCTGGTGCCGGTTTTCCGGGCTCGAGCGTCGGCGGCTGTGACGGTGATGAGGTCCTCGGGGCCGCAGGAAAAGATGTCGCAGATCGCGGCGATGACCTGCAATGCGACGCGTTCCGGTTTCTGGTTGACGAGCCGGTAGACCTGTGGCCGTGAGAGGGTGATGCCGCGCTCAGCCAGAAGAGGGATGAGGTCGGTGGTGTTGTGAAGTCCCCGGGCTGCCATGAGCTCCGAAAGCCGCCATTTGTATTCGACTTCGCGCCTCACCATTGCCCCCGCAGCTGCACGCCCAGGACTTCGTCCATGGTGCGGTCCAGGGCCGCGCGGAGCGTGGCGTTGCGAAAGTCATCGCTGACAAACTGGTAGATCCCCGTGGTGGAGGCATGTTCGTGGCCCATCTGATGCTGGATTATCTTGAGCCCGTCGGGCTGGTGTGCCTCTGGCCTGCGGTTTTGTGTTGGTGGGTGTGTCCGGGACGTGCATGACGGTGGCATTGGCTGTCCTTCCATTCTCGTGGATCCGTTATGGATTCGGGATGGTCGCGGGGTCTGGTGATGGACTTTGGCGGCGTTGTCCGAGGGCGTGTGCGAGTTGCTGTCGCAGTCGTTGGTTCTCGTCGTTGAGTCGTCTGATTCTGTCGTTGGCCGCTTCTAGTCGTTGCCGTAGCGAGGCCTCGCTTGCCCGCTGTGGCCGGGATTCCGGTGTGGGCTCCGGGGCGGCTTGGTTTTGGCGGAGGCGTTCGATTGCGGCGCGGAGGTCGGGCTGGGTGTAAAGCCAGGACCGGGAGACCCGGGCGTATCTGGCGACGGCGTCGAAAGTGACCGGGCGGCCTTCCGCATGAAGGGTGCGCAGCGCTTGGACGGCTTTGGACCTGGTGAGCGCCGCGCGCTGCTGTGCAGCTTTGACCAGGTGCCGGCTGTTGTCGGAGCGGTTCATCCGGCGGCCTCGTCGGGTGCGGTGTCGTCGAGGGAGTCAATGATGCGGTCCAGGTTGTGCAGTACTGCCTGGTTCATCTCGATGAGCCGGGTCTGTCCGCGGGCTTCGGCGGCGGACAGGATCTGGACGGTCTGGCGGCGCTGCTCTTGGTGCTGGGGGAGGAACTCGGCGGTGGTGACAAACATGGGACAGGTCAGGCAGGCGTTGGCGTGCGGGCAGGACTTCTGAACCGGCAGCCCGCAGAATCCGTTCGGCAGGCTCTGTGTTGCGCGACCGAGGCGTTGTTTGGCCCAGCTGGCTTCGGCGAGTGGTCCTTGCGGGTCAATGGTGATGGTGTCGCCGTTGATGTTGACCTTACGGGCTTCCTCCCAGTGGCGGCGCACGGTTGTGTCGTGCAGCCGGGCGTAGTGGGCGGTCATCTCCGCCGAGGTGTGGTCGAGGAGGACCCGGACAACTTCCTGGGGAACGTCGCGGTTGATCAGTGTTGTCCCGAAGGTGTGGCGCCACTGATGTGGGGTCAGGCGCACCTCTTGTCCGTGTTCGTCGCGGATGTCGCAGCGTTCCAGCCAGTCTTCAAGCTGTCCGCGGTAGGAGTGCGTGGTGAGCGGTTTTGCTCCGTCGGGGTTCATCTTCGGGGCCGGGAACAACCAGTTGCTGCCGTCGGGGAATCGTTCGCGGACGCGTCGCTGCTGATCGAGGATGGCGGCGTGGACTTCCTCATCGAGGGGTACGAGGGCTTCGCGTTTCATCTTCCGGTTCATATAGCGCAGGTAGGGGGCGCCGTCACCGTCACGGACCACGCAGTCGGTAGCGAGGTTGCAGGCGTCCCCGACGCGCAGTCCGCAGCGCATTAGGATCAGGGTGAGTAGCCGGCTGTCGGGGCTGGTCCATTTGCCGAGGTTTTCGGGTTGGTCCAGTTGCGCCATGATGTGATCGGCCAGGGCCCTGGGCAGTCGTTTGGCTGGTCGTGGGAAGTCTTCAGGGTAGAAGTTCGCCGATGCCGGCAGGTCTTTGGCCCAGTCGTGGCGGCGGATCGCGGCGAAGAAGGCGTTCAGGGAGCTGACGTCGCGGCCACGGGAAATTACTGCCCGTTTGTCCCGGGCGAGCTCGGCGAGGAAGCGTTCCAGGATGCCGCGGTCGATGCAGTCCGGGCCGTCGGAGTGGGGGATGGTGCGGGCGAGGAA
>NZ_JBJURL010000130.1:0-5448 GCF_046097905.1 Pseudarthrobacter sp. NKDBFgelt
GGAGCCCCCGAACCGGTTTTAGGTAGGGCAGGGCCAGCGCCAGGAGCGAGCCCAGCGCGAATTCCCAGAGCCGGGTCCGGGTGTCGAAGTAGGCGTACGCCTGGTTGCCGGCGGTCTGCTCCACGGAGTAGGCGAGGGACACGGCGAAGACTGTGCCGAAGACCAGGGCCAGCAGCCCGCGGTAGGTGACCCGGGTGAGCCCGGGGATCCGGTGCAGCAGCACCAGCAGTGCGGCGGTGCCGGCGAAGATGAGGGGCCAGAGGATGAACACTTGACCTTGGATGGACAACGA
Organism: Pseudarthrobacter sp. NKDBFgelt; assembly: GCF_046097905.1. Lineage (NCBI taxonomy): Bacteria > Bacillati > Actinomycetota > Actinomycetes > Micrococcales > Micrococcaceae > Pseudarthrobacter > Pseudarthrobacter sp. NKDBFgelt. The sequence continues at coordinate 293 of NZ_JBJURL010000130.1, forward strand.
CCAGAAGTGCTGGAGCGGGCTGGCTCCGGCGTGGTCCTGGGCATAGTAGTCAACGGCGTTGTCCGCGAGCAGCCAGTTCTGGCTATACAGCAGGGACGCCCACGCCTGGTCCAGCACCTGCGGCCAGCGGCTCTGGGGCAGGATCAGCCACGTTCCGGCGAGGACTCCCAGGATGACCACGACGGCGGCGGGCAACAGCCGCTTGAACAGGTGCAGCCAGTGCCCAAGGAGGCCGAACGGCCGCCCTGCCTCGGCTTTCCGGACGAAGGACAGGGTCAGCAGGAACGCGGAGATGAGCAGGAAGATGTCCACTCCCCCGGACACCCTGCCCAGCCACACGTGGTAGGCCACCACCATGAGCACGGCGAGCGCACGGAGCCCCTGGACCTCCGGCCGGAAGGTTGGCTTCCGGCTTTTGGCGGCTGCTTCGGGCACCGGGCGGGAGGCAGCCACGGTTCTCGCTATCAACACAAAAGACCTTCCAGCGGCGGACAAAACATCAATTCTACCGAGGCATGGCGGATGTTCCGGGAAAGGTAACGGGGATCACGGCCGGGTACGGGCGACGAGAGAGGCGGCGCACGAACGGGGAGGCGGCTTGGCTCAGGCGGCGGCCACCGCGGATCCGTGAGTGGCGGGGGCCGGAATCCTGGCCGCCAGGTAACGCGCGTCGCGGCCGAGGCCGGGAAGGGTGTCCGATACTTCCGCGTACAGGAACCGCTGCCCCAGGAAGAACAGGCCTGGCGAATCCAGAGCCACACCGCGCCACTGCCGGGGCATTGCGCCGGCGTCGAGCAGGGCCGGGTCGATCCAGCTGAAGTCCTCCCGGAAACCGGTGCACCAGACCACGTTGGAGACCTCCAGGCGGGTCCCGTCAGCCAGCACAGGCATCCCTTCAGCCACCCAAGTGACCCTCGGCACGACCTGCACGCCGGCGGCCGCGAGGTCCTTCGTCTTCGTCCTGATCAGTGGTTCGGCGTGTGCTTTCATTGCCGGCGCCACTTTGCGGCCAATCGGTGAACCAAGCGTCAACACGTGCAGGCCCAGGAAGCGCACCACCGGGAACGCGTAACGTGCCGCGGCTTTGCCGTGCTTCACCGGGATCTCGCCTGTGGGCTTGCCGGCCACCAGCGCCGGCCGGGTCCCGGAAACTTCGAGGCCGATCTCCGCCCCGGAGTTCCCCAGCCCCACAACCAGGACCGGGCCGTCCTGGAGCTGCTGCGGGTTCCGGTACTGGCTGGAATGCACTTGCCTGATGGAAGGGGCCAGTTCAGCTGCAAAGCCTGGCACCTCGGGCGTCTGGGTGGAGCCTGTGGCCACCACAACGTTGCGCGCTTCCCACCGGTGGCCGTTGGCGGTGGCCACGTAGTGGTCCCCCTCCCGCCAGAGGCGCTCCACGCGGATGCCGTGGCTGACCGGCAGTTCAAATTCCGCGGCATACCATTCGAGGTAATCCGCCACTTCATCCTTGGTGGGGAAGGACAGCCGGTCCGCCGGGAACGGTGCGCCGGGCAGTCCGTCGTACTTGGCGGGCGTGAACACCCGGAGCGAATCCCACCGCTGCCGCCAGGAATCGCCGGTTCTTTGGCACGCATCCAGAATCAGGAACTTCCGTTTCTGGCCTTTCATGAAATAGCCCATGGCAAGTCCGGCCTGCCCGCCGCCGATGATGATGGTGTCCAGCATGCCGGCCCGATTGTCGTTGCTCATGGCCGCGCTCCTTTTATAGCAAGTGGATTCTTAAGGCTGAACCCTCCCGCTGGGCTGCCGGCCGACGCACTTTCTGCTGTGATGCCGGCAGCTGCGGTGCTGGCTGCTGTTTCGTGCCCCGTTTCCCTGTAGCGCAGCCACCATGCCAGCATCAGGGCGGATGCCAGGACGTAGGCCAGGTGGAGGACCCAGATGGGACCTGCAGGAAGATTGAAAACGTAGATCGAGTGCACTGCGTTGGCCACGTTGCTCAGCACCAAATTGCCCAGGCTGTATGACGCAAGGTCCTTGGTGCGGGCAGCCTTCAAAAGCATCGGCAGCATACCGACGGCAAAGAGCACCGTCGAGACGGTTCCGGCGAGCACGGGAAGGTTCATGTTTCGAGGCTACGGGCGCAGCCTTCCCCTCCGCGTCGGCCGAAGTATGTAACCCGCTCCGGACGGGTCGTGGGTATTTATCTGCAGGCGGCCTACCCGGCCAGCCCGTGCTCATAGGCGTAGCTGGTTGCGGCTGCCCTGGAGGACAGGCCCAGCTTGAGGAAGATATTGCTGATGTGGCGCGCCACGGTCTTTTCACTGAGGTAGAGCTCCGCGGCTATGGCGCGGTTCCCTTTTCCTGACGCCACCAGCCGAAGCACTTCATTTTCCCTCGGGGTCAACGGCCCGGCGGTGCCTGCCCCTTTGTCGGTGCCTGCCCGCATCAGGGAGGCCGCCCAGGCGGCGGCGGGCGCTGCCCCCAGCTCCAGGAATTCCGCATGTGCAGCTTCGAAGTCCATCAGCGCCGAAGGCTCATCTCCCAGGTCGCGGCACGTACGCCCGATCAGTGCCCGGCAGCGGGCTGCCTCGTAGGGAACGCCCAGGTGCTGCCACACCCTCCAGGCTTTCCGCAGGGATTGCGAGGCGCCGGCGGCATCACCTTCGGCGAGCCGGACCGCCCCGTCAGCCTGGTCGGCGACGGCCTGGAGCATGGGTTTGGGGTGGTCCCTGGCAATGCTTTCCAGCTCCTCCGCACACCGCCGCGCCGCCTCGGGATCGCCCGCGGCCAGCTCGATTTCCACCAGCGCCGGCAGCAGGTGGCAGCGGGTGGCCGCATCCGCAATCCCCGCCGCCCGTCGGATCATCGACTGCGCCTGCCGCGCCTCTCCGCGGGCCAGCAGGAGGAGTGCCAGGCCTGGCTGCGGTTCCCACCCGCTTCGGGCAGCCTGCCGGTAGCATTCCTCCGCAGCGTCCAGCTTCCCGGCGAGGCGCTCCACTTCGCCCTGCTGGTAGAAACCGCCGAAAAGTGCTTGGGGATCACCCGTGGCGGCAAGTCCCTGAGCCGCGGCAGCTGCCTTGAGCGCTTCGGCCCATGCCCCGTGCAGCCGGAAGAGCTCGGCGCGGTGGGACTGGCACTGGCCGCTGAACGCCACCATGTCGGGCCGTGCCCTGCACCAGCGGTCCAGCGCCACCGTCCACTGAAGCGCCCTCTCCAGGTCAAAGGCCAGGTGGCAATTGCCAATCACCGCACAATAGATGATTCCTGAAGGTACCGGGGACAGCTCCCCCGCGGTAACGGCCACCATGACTTCATCGAACATCCCCAGGCCCTCCTCCGCACGTCCCAGCATCAGCGTTGCCTGTCCGGTTCCGAGAAGGGCCAGCGCCGCCAGGTCCCTGTCCTGGAACTGCCGGGCGAAAGAGCCCGCTTCGGTGAAAAGCTGCAGCGCGCCTGCGGCGTCACCGCCGTAGAGTTTTCCCAGCGCGACGGGAAACAGCAGCAAGCCCGCCACCGGACCCGGTTCATCAAGCTCATCCACCAGCGTCTTACCCCGCGCAAACCAGCCCGCGCTCCTGGCCGTTTCGCCAAGGTTCAGCAGGTGCATACCCAACCACACCGCGCACCGCATCGCGCCGGTGACATCGCCGACAATCAGGTATTCCTCGTGCGCGCGGGTGAGGGTGTCCAGGCCCGTGGTGGTGTTGCCGGTCAGGATTTCGGCCGTTGCCAGCCGCTCAAGGTCGGCTGCGGGGAGTCCGCCGCGCCTGTCCGCGTCGGCGTAGCTCCTGGAAGCGTCAGTCCAGCGATGTTCCCGGAACGCGGACCGCCCTTCGTCAATGCCCGTTTCAGTTGACACTCCGGCCTCCTCGGACACCATCCGTCCAGCCGTCCGTATACGGCCGCGCGCTGGACGCTGAGGTACTTAAGCGTCACGGTACGCCCGCAGACGAACCGGCACAACTGCTAACGAAGCAGTCCGCGCAGCGTCTGTATGGTGTCCGCTTCCGCGGCCGTTTTGTCCTCGCGGTACCGCTTGACGCGGGCGAACCGGAGCGCTATCCCGCCGGGATAGCGCGGGGACTGCTGCACACCGTCGATGGCGATCTCCACCACGGTGACGGGTTCCATCCAGACCGTACCGGCCGTGCGCCGGACCTCAAGCTCCTGGAACCTCTCCGTCTGCCAGCGCAGCAGCGCATCGGTGAGGCCTTTGAAGGTCTTGCCCACCATGACGCAGCCGCCGGGTTCACCGAACTCGCCGGCCGGATCGAGGGCTCCGAGATGCAGGTTGGAGAGCAGTCCTGTGCGGCGGCCCGACCCCCACTCGCAGGCAAGGACCACGAGATCGTAGGTCAGCACCGGCTTCACCTTGATCCAGTTGGAACCGCGCCTGCCGGCGGTGTAGGCCGATCCCACCGCCTTCACCACCACGCCCTCGTGGCCCGCGGCGAGCGCATCGCGCGAGACCCTTTCCGCAACACCCGGGTCCGCCGTGATCTCCCCCGGAATCCGGTGCTCCGGGGCGATCCGCTCCAGCACGCCGATGCGCGTGGACAGCGGTTCGTCCAGGAGGTCGCGACCGTCGATGTGCAGCACGTCGAAGAACCAGGGATGCAGCACCGTGGTCCGTGCCGCGTCCGCCCCGAACCGGGACATGGTCTCCTGGAACGGCCGGGGGCCGCCGTCCTCGTCGAGGGCCAGGGTCTCGCCGTCCAGGATCACGTTGCGCACCGGCAGCGCGCGCACCACCTCCACCACCTCGGGCAGCCGGTGGGTCACGTCGGCCAAGGTGCGTGTGTAGATGCCCACGTCGTCGCCGGAGCGGTGCACCTGGATGCGGGCGCCGTCGAGCTTGTACTCCACGGACGCTTCGCCCGTCGCCTCAAGCGCGGCGCCGGCGTTGGCCGCGGTGGAGGCAAGCATCGGCTGGACGGGCCGGCCCACCACGAGGCCGACGGCGTCGAGCTGGGCTGCCGTGCCCGTGATGGCCAGCAGGGCTGTTTCGCCGAGGTCACCGGAGAGCATCGCTGCGCGGCGCACGGAGTCGACAGGCCGGTCAGAGGCCCGGGCAACGGCATCCGTCAGCACCCCCTCAAGCGCACCCGTGCGCAGCTCCCCGAGCATGACGCCGGCGATGAAAGCCTGCTCGCGTTCGGTGGCTGCCCAATTTTGCGGGCAATCTTGTTGAG
>NZ_JBJURL010000131.1:0-5421 GCF_046097905.1 Pseudarthrobacter sp. NKDBFgelt
CCCCGGGCGGGCACGGCAGTGCGGGCTGCCGTGCGGTCCTGCCCAGTTGGTCAGGGGGCCATGCCCACCTGGGCCGGGACACGCCGTCGTTCGCGGCGCGCCGCCAGGGTGCCCCGGGAAGTAACCGGGCAGGAACGCACGACGGCGTTGCCCACCCCGGGCGGGTATAGCAGGGTCAGGCCCTGGTGTTGCGCTTCAGCCAGCCCCAGACGGCGGTGGCCGCGAACAGCACCAGGCCGATCAGCGCCAGCCACAGCAGCCCCTCGATAACGAAGCCCAGGATGGACAGAACGAGCCAGATAATAAGCAGTGTGATGATGAGTCCCATCCCGGAAGCCTAGCCGTGATCGCCGGTGGCAGGACATACTGACACGGCCCACCCGCGGGCGCACGCTGATAGCGCTGGGTGCCAGTGGCTGGCGGCCGCGGCCCACCGCCGGCCCGCCAACCGAAACCCGGGGCTGTCTGGGCGCTCCGGATGCATAGTTTCCACACCCTTTCCTGTCAGGAGAAGGAAATGACCGTCAACGCCCTGGAAGCCAAATCATTCGACCAGCCCGATGAAAAGCGCCGCCCGCCCAAGACCCAGGTGGACGTGGTGAACCTCGGTGACACAACGCTCGGCAGGTTCACCTTCGAGCCGGGCTGGCGCTGGTCCGAGACCGTCAAGACCGTGGTCCACACGGACACGTGCCAGGTGAACCATGTGGGGATCTGCGCCGCCGGAACACTGACCGTGGAAATGGAGGACGGATCGCGGGCCACGGTCAGCCCCGGCCACGCGTACACCATCCCGGCCGGCCATGACGCCTGGGTTGAGGGCGATGAGGCGTTCGTTGGCTACGAGGTCATGAGCGCAGCCACCTTCGCCAAGCCTGCCTGATGCCGGGCGGCTGTGCGCGTCCCTGGTAGAAGGGCTTCCGGGGCGCGGGACATCGCGGATGCCGCGTCCCGGAAGAAGCCGCGGTGCTGGTTGCGAAGGCTCGGCATCGCCGCGCTTGTGGCGCTTGGGCTGCTTCTAATGTCGACGGCGATCAACGCGGCCATGGAGGGGGCGGAGAAGTCGAGCATGCCTGCCTACGGCGAACGGGTCCCGGTAAGCGGCGCTGCCCTTAACGTGTACCGGAACGGGGGAGAGGGTCAGCCGATTGTCCTTCTCAGCGGCCTGGGCACCCCGGCTCCGGGCCTTGACTTTGCCCCGCTGGTCCGCGAGCTGGGCGGCTTTGACGTCCTGGTGGTGGAGGGCCTGGGATACGGCTACAGCGACATGGACGGGCCTCCGCGAAGCAACGAAAACATCAGTAGCGAACTGCACGAAGTCCTGGCCAGTCTCCAGGTCAGGCAGCCGTATGTCCTGGCGGGGCACTCCATTGCCGGCTTCTACATGCTGGACTACGCCAACCGGTACCGGGCGGAATTGTCCGCGGTGGTTGGCATCGATGCGACCATCCCGAAACCAGGGGAGGGGCAGGTTCCGGAACCGGAGCCGGGCTTCAGCGTGGAACGCGCCCTGGCCGCCACAGGGATCGTGCGCGCGGTGACCTTTGTGGCCCCCGGCTTGCTCGATCCGGACAGTGACGCCTACACCGACGATGAGCTGCACCGCATGCGCCTGATGATGAGCTGGAACTTCGGCAACCCGGCCGTGGCCGACGAGACAGCCCGGTTAGCCAACAACGCGGCAGCCTTGAGGGGCGTGACATACCCGAGTGACCTGCCGGTCCTTGCCTTCATAGCCGATGAAAGCGACGACTCGTCAGCCACCAAGACGGAGTCGGCCCGGAACCTGCTGGCGAACGTGGACCGCCACGAGATTGTGCCACTGCAGGGCCATCACTATCTGCACTGGACCCAGTCCCGGCGGATGGCGGAGGAGATCCGGGCGTTCCTGGGGAGCGGCGGCGGGCAGCCGCCTGCCAGCTAGGCCGGCGTAGCGAACCCAGGCGGGCACCCACCCCCGGCAGCCCGCCGTCGCCCCTTTACCCCGCGGGATACTGCGACGTGCGGAGGAATCGGGCCAGGTGCGCTGCGTTCCGGGCCGCGCCGGCGGTAGCGGAGGCCACCTTCTCGGGCACGGCCTTCAGGTCCTTGTAGTCCACGGTCTGCATGGCCTCGCCCACCCAGTACGTGGCGCCCTGCGCCGGGAGGGTGAAGCCGACGTCGTTCAGGCCCTGCTGCGTGTCCGCCACGGTCTTGTGGGCGCCGTCCTCGTTGCCCACCACGGCCACCACCGCAACCTTCCCGTACATGATGGGCCGGCCCTCGTTGTCCGTCTCCGCAAGGTCCGCATCGAGCCGTTCCATGACCCGCTGCGTGATGCTGCTGGGGTGCCCCATCCAGATGGGCGTGGCGATCACCAGGATGTCCGCCGCCAGGATCTTGTCCCGGATGCCCGGCCACGCGTCGCCGTCGCCCATGTCCACCTGGACGCCCGGCATCACGTTGTGGTCCACCACCCGCAGCGACGTCCCGCTCACGCCGTGGGTAGCCAGCTCGTCCAGCACGTGGCGGGCCATGAGCTCGCTGCTGGACGGCGCCGGGGAGGGGGTGAGGGAGCAAATCAGGGCAAGTGCGGTGAGGTCAGCCATTGTTCGTCCTTTGCTGTGGTTTGCTTTGGTCTGCAGTTAGTGCCACCGGTGGTTCGGGGCCGGCGGCCGGCTGGACTGCCCGGTGCGCTGCCCCAGGGTCTTATCCGTTTCCGGACGGGACCATCGTCACGATCACCACGTGAACCTGCACCGGCTGGGGAGCGAGGTGGCGGCGGATGGCGCCGGCGACGGACCGGGCAACGTCGGGCCCGTTGTCCGCTGCCACGCCAATGCGCGCCGTGACGCGCAGCCCGTCGTCGGAAGGTACGACGTCGATGTGCGGCACAGGCTCCTTCGCCACCGCCGCCATCACCTGGCGGAGCGGACGCGCCGGGTAGGTGGCGCTGACGCCGTCGACGGCGAGGACTGCTTCCTGCAGCTGTGCCGCCAGTCCGGCGGGCACCTGCGTGCGTCCCGGCTGGGGGACCAGGGCTTCAGTCATGGCTTCTCCTGGGGAGGGGTCTGATCCACCGGTCCAGTCCCCGGGCCCGCAGGCTGGGGCTCCAGGACGTCGGTGATGGTGATGTCGATCGAGGTGATGTTGAGTTCGGTCTGTACTGCCAGTTCGCGGGCGAGCTGCCGGCGCAGGCTGCGGGCGCGTTCCTCCAGCGGATGCCCGAAGACGATGGCCAGGTGGACCTCCACGGTGACCTCGGCTCCCGGCGTGGTGACGTCCCCGTGGAGGCGGCACCGCCCTGCCGTGGTGCCGGGGAGGGTGTCCGCGATGGAGCGGATGAGGGCTGAGACGGCCCCCTCGGTCTGCGACAGGGTGTCGTCGGGGTGGCCGCCGCGCAGGGGGATGCTCCTGCCCGGCCGGAGCTCCAGGGCCAGGTTGCCCAGGATCTTCTGCATCCAGCCGTCGGTGCCTTTTCCGGCGTCGGCAACATCGGCGTCGAGCAGTTCCTGGCCAAGGCTGGAGAGCCGCCGCAGCGAGGCCAGGCCGGCCTGGCACTCGGGGCAGCTGTCCAGGTGGGCCGGGTCCTGTAGTTCTCCTGTGTCCAGGTAATTGCTGAGTTCCGCGAGATCGTGCCCGCAGTCGAACGTGCCGTTCGGGGTGCTCATCGCCATTCCTCCATTGTGCTCGCCAGGGCAATCCGTGCGCGTGCCAGCCTGCCGCGGACACTGTCGGTGCTGATGTTCAGCGTCCGCGCAATGTCCTCATAGCTCTGGCCGTTGAACTCCTTGAGCACCCAACATCGGCGCTGCTCCTCCGGGAGCCGGGAGAGGGCCGCCTTCAGCGCCTCAACCCGGGACCCGTCCAGCGCCGCCGCCTCGGGATCCGGCCACGAGCCCGCGCCGTCCGGCCTGCGGCTGTCCGTGGTGGTTTCGACGGCGTCCAGCCCGGCGTCGTAGCGGCGCCTGCGCAGGTGGTCGATGCTGCGGCTGCCGGTGATCCGCATCAGCCAGCCCTTGACGGCCGCCGGCTCCCGGAGCGAGTCCAGCTGGTTCCAGGCCTGGATCAGCGCGTCCTGGACAATGTCGTCCGCATCGGCGGTGGAGCCCGTTAGCCGCCGGGCACTGGCCCGCATGAGCGGACCGTGGCGCCGGGCGAGGGCCTCGAAAGCCGCTGTGTCGCCGTCGGCTGCCCGGCCGGCCAACAGTGCGTCCGGCACGAGGTCGAGTTGGTGCGGAGCCGCGGGTGATCCACTCACTTCTTCTGCTTTCATCGGGCGTCGTGAGACGGGGTGTTGGGGTGGGTGCTGCCGGGGGACTGGTCTTGTGCAGGCCGGCTGGGGGAGAGCCGGCGGATGCGGGCCGGCCTCCCCGGCGCGGGAGCGTCAGTCCTTGCTGAAGCCGTCCTTCATCTTCCGGGCGGCGTCCTTGACCTTCTCCCCGGCATCCCTGAGCTTGGCTTCGGCCTGGTCCTGCTGGCCGCCCCGCTCCAGGCGTTCGTTGCCGGTGAGCTTGCCCGTGGCCTCCTTGGCGGCGCCCACGTGGTTGGTCACTGCGTTGTTGGCCTTGTGGTCGATTCCCATGGTCATTTCCTTTCGTCCATCACCGCGGCTGCGGCGAGTATTCGGTTAGAGCGGGGTGGAGCGAACGTCGTGGAGCACAGCTGGTGGTGCAGAAGACGTGTCCGGAACGGCCGGGAAGGGCTACTGCACCCTGCCCCGCCGTGCCGTGGCGGTCCGGGCGCCGCTGGTGATTCGGACCAGGACCGGGATCTGATCGCCCAACCAGGCATCAATTCCTGTCACCAGTTCCTCCGCCATCCCGGCAAGATCGCTGGGGGAGGCGCCTGGGCGTGCCTGGAGCCGCAGCTGGAGCCCCGTTGCGCGGGGGAGTTCCCATGCGGAGACTGCTGTGGCAACCACCAGGTGGTTGTCCGCCGTGGCGTTCTTTACCGCCGCGGAGACCAGCCCGACGTCCACCACCGTGGTGCCGCGCCGGGCCCTGGCCAGCGACCGCTGCGCCGTGGTGGTGGACAACGACGTGATCGCCTCAGCCGTCTCCCGCGCCGTGCAGCTCAGCTCCGGCGTCGCCCCGGGCCAGGTGACCACCACCGTGGCCGGACGCTCCGCCCGCGTCCAGGTGCGGCCGACGTCGGGCCTTGCCCTGGATGCCGGCGCCCTCACCGCCGCTGCCAGCAGCGAACTGGCGCGGTACGGACTGGCCACGCGCATCACCCCAGCGGTGCGCGTGGCCAGCAGTGGGGCGGTGGGGCAATGAGGAGAACCAACCGCGCCCTCAACCGGACCCTATTGATCGTGCTTGGGCTCCTCTTGGTGGCCGTGGGTGCGCTGGTGGCGGCGGCCGGGTTCCTGCCCGCCGTGGCGGACGCCTGGGCTGCCACCGCGTCCACGCTCCTGGGCCAGGCATCCGCCCTGCTGGG
>NZ_JBJURL010000132.1:0-5225 GCF_046097905.1 Pseudarthrobacter sp. NKDBFgelt
GGGTTCAGGCTCCGGGGCCGGCGCGGGTGCAGGCTCGGGAGCGGGAGCAGGGGCCGGTTCGGCTGCCTGCGGGACCACGTTGATCGGCTCGGCCGCAGGAGCGGGGGCCGGGTTCGCCTGGATTTCGCTCTTTTCGATGCTCAGCTTCGACTGTGCCTCAGCCGCCTGAGTCTCCGTGGCTGCCACCTGCACTGCGGTGTCGGTAGCCTGGCCCGCGGCTCCAACGCCTACAAGGAGGGCGCCGGACGCTGCGAGGATGGCAGCGCGCTGGCCGAAGGACGGAATTTTGCCTGATGTGCGCGGGGCACGGGCTTCAGAGCCTGGTTTCGGGCGTGCTTTAGCAAGGAACTTAGACATGATGGATCGCCTCTCACACCTGCGGAGTTAGCTGTCGGGTTCGGATGAGGGCATCCGGCCACACGGAAAGATCACGTGCTGGCTTAACCCCAAGGGCAGTTGAGTGCCCGGGACTGTTGGGTCCCCCGCCTCTGCCTATGCTCAAGCGGAATCCGGGAAGCGGCAGAGCTTGGCGTCATCCGGATATGCGGCCCGAACGGGAACCGCACCCAATCGACGGTACAGGAGTGCAGCGCTTAAGTCACATTTTGGTAACAGGGATCACGCTGACGGCGCGCCTCCTTGCGTCCGCCCGCGCGGCAAGGGGAGCTGGAGGGCGAACTGCGTACGGCCTGGCTGTGATGTCACCGTGACCTTGCCCCCGTGGGCCTCAACAATGGACTCCACGATGGACAGCCCCAGGCCGCTGGTTCCTTCAGCTCCGGATGCGCCGGGTCCGCCGGCCCTGCCTGTCCGGGCCGCGTCTGCGCGGGCGAACCGCGCGAAAACCTGGTCCACGAACTCGGGTGGAATGCCCCCGCCGTCGTCCGTTACCGTCACCACCGCGGCGCCCTCCGCCGTCTTCCCAACTCCGGTGACCACGGTGGTTCCCGGCGGGGTGTGCTTGCGGGCGTTGGACAGCAGGTTCATCAGCACCTGCCGCAGCTGGGACGGGTCGCCGTTCACCACCACGGGTTCGTCGGGAAGCTCCAGCCGCCAGGTATGGCCGGGCGCCATGACCTTTTCGTCGCTGACGCCTTCAACCACCAGCTGGTTCAGGTCCACCTCGCTGAGTTTCAGGGGCTGGCCCTCATCAAGGCGCGCCAGCAGCAGCAGGTCCTCCACCAGTGCGGTCATCCGCTGGGACTGGCTTTGCACCCGGGCCAGCGACTTCTCCCCGTCCGGAGTGAAGTTTTCCGTCATCCGCATCAGTTCGGTGTACCCGCGGATGGCGGTCAGCGGCGTGCGGAGCTCATGGGAAGCGTCGGCTACAAACTGCCGGACCTTGGTTTCACTCTTCTGCCGCGCCTGCAGCGCGTTGGCCACGTTGTCCAGCATGAGGTTCAGGGCGTGGCCCACGCTGCCAACCTCCGTACCGGGATTGGAGTTCGACGGCGGCACGCGCACCGCAAGCGCCACCTCGCCGGCATCCAGCGGCAGCTTTGAAACGCGAGTGGCAACCTCCGAGAGCTGCTCAAGGGGCTTCATGGTGCGGCGGATCAGGACGGTTCCCACCAGCCCGACCAGGAGAAGGCCGCCCAGCGAGACGAAAACGAACGTCCACACCAGGGACGCGAGCGTGCTCACCTTGGCGGCGAGGGGGAGTCCTGTCACCAGGACGTCACCAAAGTTGGTCTGGATGGCCACCAGCCGGTAGTCGCCATTGGAAAGCGTCCTGTCCACCGGCTGTACGTTGGTGGGCAGGGCCAGCAGGACCTGTTTGTCCTCCGTGGACAAAGCGGAGCGCGTGGTATTCGAGGTGAGGAAACCGCCGCTGTTGACCTGACCGTTGAGGATCCGGGCGTTGAGGGTTCCAACGCTCTGGCCGCGGGCATCCAGGGGATCCCTGCCATTGAAGCCGCCCGAGGGAGGGCGTCCTGGATCGTTGGAACGGTCTGCAGCCTGACTCAGCTGCTCATCGAGTTGCCGGGTGAGGAACGCGTCCATCGAGGCATAGCTCGCCACGCCAACCGCCCCGCAAATGGCAATCAACAGCGTCATGGCCAGGAGGATCAGTCGGGTCCGCAGGTGCCACGTGCCGGCCTTCAGCCAGCTCCGGGGCTGCGGCACCGTACTGTGCGCGGACGCCATCGCTTTCCTACTCCGCCGGCTTGATGACGTATCCGGCGCCCCGCACGGTGTGGATCATGGGCGGATGGACGGCGTCCACCTTTTTGCGCAGGTAGGAAATGTAGAGCTCCACGATGTTGGCCTGGCCGCCGAAGTCGTAGTTCCAGACCCGGTCCAGGATCTGCGCTTTGCTGATGACGCGCCTGGGGTTTTCCATAAGGTAGCGGAGCAGCTCGAACTGGGTGGCGGTCAGCTGGAGCTCCTCACCCGCACGGGTTACCTCACGGGTGTCAACGTTGAGGACCAGGTCTCCCACCACCAGTTCGGCGGTGTCCATCGCGGCCACACCGGACCGCTGGACCAGGCGGTGCAGGCGGAGCAGGACTTCTTCCATGCTGAAAGGCTTGGTGACGTAGTCGTCCCCGCCGGCCGCGAGGCCGACTATCCTGTCCTGGACCGCGTCCTTGGCGGTGAGGAACAGGGCGGGAACCTCGGGCGCGAAGGCGCGGATCCTGCCCAGGACCTCGACGCCGTCGAAGCCGGGAATCATGACATCCAGGACCAGCACGTCAGGGCGGAAGTCCTTGGCCACTTTCACTGCCTCGGGACCGTCGGCGGCAACCGCCACGGACCAGCCGGCCATGCGCAGCCCCATGCTCATGAGCTCGGAAAGGCTCGGCTCGTCATCCACCACCAGCGCCCTGATGGGGGAGCCGTCCGGATGCGTGAGCTTGGGGAGGTTGTTTGTCATGGAGTGCGAGGTGGCCATGGAACAACTCTCCATTCATTGGTTTAAGCCCGGCTATGGCGTTCCTGTGCGCAAGCTGTGAATCCCAGCCTAGCGAGCTGGGTCCGTGGAAGGTTTCAGGCGTGCAATCTGCGCGCTCGCGGCCGCCGGCCACGGACGTTCAAGCGGCGGCACACCGAGATCCCCGAAGGCGATTCGGCCGCTCGGCGCACACTTTTTTCTGTCCAAAAGCAGGGGCGGCTGGACACGCCATCAGGGCGAAGAGCGGGATTCCGCTATTAGACTCTCTAGTGAACGAAACAACCTCTGGGCATTCTTTAATCGAATAATATTCTGTGCAGCACCACCAAAAAGGCCGAATGCCGGATAACAATCGTTATTTTTTACAACGTCCAGAATTGTGATTTGGAACACTATCGCGGAATTTGTCTCATAATGCGGACGATCACGTCCATTGTTACTTGCAAGTTGCCATTGTTACGCTGCACACTTCCAATGTGAACAAGAACTCAACAGCACCTGCAGCCGCAGAATATTGGCCCAGCACATCCGCTGCTGCCGACATGCGCTGTTGTCGAATGCACGCCTGACCTTCCCACCCTCCGAAGTTCTTAGGCATTCGCCCCCAGCCCAGCGTCGGGCGCCCTCCCCAGTTCGCATTGCGGGGATTCCCAGCATTCGGGCCGCGATGACGGCCATTCACATTGAGGTAAGCATTCCATGTCAGTTGCATCCGGATACGTCCACATTTCTGTCCGTAACGCCGCCAAGGCCGGCCAGCCCTCGGGCCTGCGCCCCGGGTTTGGACCGCGCCCCGCCCTGGCTCCATCATCATCTGGAAGCAGCTTCCCCTCCCAGGGCTACTCGCCGCAGGGCTTCAACCCCAGCTCCTACGGGCAGCTCCGTGCGGTCCAGCCCGCAGAGGCGGCACCCATGACCGTCCCCACTCCCGTGGTGGCCGGTCCAAACACTGTCCGGCCCGTAGCCAACGACAACGTTGCCCGCGGATTTGTCCTCTACATGGGCATTGACGAGGAAACGGCGGCAGCGGCCGGAACCTCCATCGCCAAACTGGCCCAGGAGATCCGCGCCTACGCCCAGTCCCTCGTGTCCGGCGCCGAAAGCTACGCAGCCGTCGCCGTTGCCCCCGCCGGCACGCCCGGTTCGGCGCTCGACGTCGTCCGTTCCACCTTCGGTGACCCCACCGTCAACGCCCGCCAGCGCACAGAGGCCCCGCGTCCGTCGCAGGCACAGGAGCCGCGCCCGTCCGGCGTCCTGATCGACCTGGCACGCCGCGAAGTCCACCTGGATGGCGAGTCGCTCAACCTGACGTTCAAGGAGTTCGAGCTCCTGAACTACCTGGTGGAGAACGGCACCCGCACCGTGGGGCGCGACGAACTCCTTGAGGGGCTGTGGCGCAACGCCGAAGAGGTGCCCAACGAGCGCACCATCGACGTCCACATCCGCCGGCTCCGCTCCAAGCTGGGCCGCCTTGCCAACACCGTGCGCACAGTCCGCGGCCAGGGGTACCGGTTCTACGAGCACCCCGAAGTTGTTGTCTGGGCCGCTCCGGAATACTCGATCTAGCATTTACCTCAGCCGCCTCCCGGGGGCATGTGCCTCCGCGGCTCTTGGCATGTTCGTTAGGCTTGGGCCATGAGTGAGCACCATCTTCGACGGCTTGTGATCATGCGGCATGCCAAGGCCGACTGGCCGGGCGGGGTGGCTGACCACGAGCGTCCGCTGGAGGAACGGGGCCACCGCGAGGCGCCGCTTGCCGGCCGGTGGCTGCTCAAGCACAACATCGTGCCGGACTTCATCCTCTGCTCCAGTGCCCTGCGGACCAGGCAGACCTGCACGTGGGTGTGTTCGGTGCTGGGGGACAAGGCGCCTACGCCCAAGCTTGAGGACGGGCTGTACGCTGCGTCGGCGCTCCGGATGCTGACCGTCATCAACCACGTTCCGGATACAGTCACCACGCTGATGCTGATCTCACACCTGCCCGGCGTACAGGACCTTGCCATGCACCTTGCCTCACGCGACTCCGACCACGACGCCTACATGGACGCCGCCACCAGGTATCCCACGAACGCCCTCACCGTCCTTGAGACCGAAAAGTCCTGGGCGGAACTGGACGGACAGGACGCGCGCATCACCAGGTTCAAGGTCCCCCGCGCGCACTAACTCGCCCACCAACTAAAGCTCCAGCGGCGACCCTGCCGCCTGGGGTCAGCGCCGGGGCGCGGGCTTCGCGCCCGTTGCCGACGACGGATTCCTGGTTGGAGAGGCCGACGACGACGGCCGCCTGGCAGGGACGGAAGGTACCCGCGCGGGTGCGCGGAGGCACAGG
>NZ_JBJURL010000133.1:0-5181 GCF_046097905.1 Pseudarthrobacter sp. NKDBFgelt
ATCATGCCCAGGACCGGCAGGCCAGCACACCCTCATCCTGCAACAGGAAACGGGCTACGAAAAAGGTAACGAGGGTCACACAAAAACGGGCGGTAAGTGAGAGAGGGTGCCCAGGTGCGTCTTGGGTGCGGGGCTACTTGGCTACGAGGGTGAGGACGTCGTAGGTGGCCACGATCTCGTCGTTCTGGTTGGTGAGCACCGCGTCCCAGGCCACCTCGCCGTACTCGTCGGTTTCGCGCGGGGTGATCTTCTTGGCGGTGAGCGTCACCCGGATGGAGTCGCCCGCCGCCACGGGAGTGATGAACCGCAGGTTTTCCAGCCCGTAGTTGGCCAACACCGGCCCCGGAGCCGGCTCCACGAACAGCCCGGCACCCCAGGCCAGCAGGAGGTAGCCGTGCGCCACGATGCCCGGGAAGAACGGGTTGGCTTCCGCCGCCTCATGGTTGGTGTGGGCGTAGAACGTGTCGCCGGTGGAGTTGGCGAAGGCGGTGATGTCCTCCAGGGTGACCTGGCGCAGGTCGGACCGAACGGCGTCGCCGATCCGCAGCGTCTCCAGGGACTTCCGGAACGGGTGCGTCCCTTCACTCTCAACAGTGAAGTTGCGGTCCGCGCCCGCGTGCCACACACCCGTGACGGCGGTGAGCATGTTCGGTGAACCCTGGATGGCGGTGCGCTGCATGTGGTGCATCACCGAACGGATACCGCCCAGTTCCTCACCGCCGCCGGCGCGGCCGGGCCCGCCGTGGACCAGGTGCGGTACGGGCGAACCGTGGCCCGTCGACGAACGGGCGTCCTCGCGGTTGAGCATCAGCACACGGCCGTGGTGCGCGGCGATGCCGGTCACCAGTTCGCGGGCCACAGCGGGATCGTTGGTGCACACCGAGGCCACCAGGGAGCCGCCGCCGCGGGCGGCGAGGCGCACGGCGTCGGCAACGTCCTTGTACCCGATCACCGAGGACACGGGACCGAACGCCTCCAGGGAATGGACTTCCTCCGCTTCGGGGTCCTGCCAGTTCAGCAGGACGGGCGCCATGAACGCGCCGCCGTCCACCACGCCCGTGGATCCGTCCGCTGACGTGACCGACGGCGAATCGAGCGTCCCATAGGCCAGCTCACCGCCGTTGTCCAGCATCGTCTGGACGGCGGCGCGCACGTCCTTGAG
Source organism: Pseudarthrobacter sp. NKDBFgelt (assembly GCF_046097905.1). NCBI lineage: Bacteria > Bacillati > Actinomycetota > Actinomycetes > Micrococcales > Micrococcaceae > Pseudarthrobacter > Pseudarthrobacter sp. NKDBFgelt. Next base: position 1,163 of record NZ_JBJURL010000133.1, read on the forward strand.
CTGTTCCACCGAGGCGAGCGCGCCCATGGTGACGCCGTCCGCGCGCGGGTCGCCGAGGACCACACGCTCCTGGATGCGCTTGCCGATGGCGGCAGAGACAGCCGGAACCATCTCCTGCGGCACGATGGCGCGGCGGATGGCGGTGCATTTCTGGCCCGCCTTCGCCGTCATCTCCGTGACCACGGACTTCACAAACGCGTCGAATTCCGGGGTTCCCTCCACGGCATCCGGCCCGAGGATGGCGGCGTTGAGGGAGTCGGTCTCCGACGTGAACCGGACTCCGCCCTGCACCACGTTGGGGTGCGACTTCAGGGACAGGGCCGTGGATGCGGAACCGGTGAAGGCCACCAGGTCGCGGTAGTCCAGGACATCCAGCAGGCCGCGGACGGAGCCGGAAATGAGCTGCAACGAGCCCTTGGGAAGGATGTTCGATTCGACGATGGCCTTGACCACTGCCGCGGCCACGTACCCGGTGGGAGTGGCGGGCTTGACGATGGTGGGGACGCCGGCAAGGAAGGCCGGGGCGAACTTCTCCAGCATGCCCCAGACGGGGAAGTTGAAGGCGTTGATCTGCACGGCCACGCCGGGGATGCGGGTGTAGATATGCTCGCCGGCGAAGGACCCGTCCTTGGACAGCACCTCCATGGGCCCGTCCACCACCACCTGGGAGTTGGGCAGCTCGCGGCGGCCCTTGGACCCGAATGTGAAAAGGACACCGATGCCGCCGTCGATGTCGATCATCGAGTCCACCTTGGTGGCGCCGGTCTGGGCGGAGAAGGCGTAGAAGTGCTCGCGCCGGGCGTTGAGGTACTGCGCCAGCTCCTTGAGCTTGAGGGCGCGCTGGTGGAAGGTGAACTGGCCGAGTTCCTCCTGGCCGGTGGTGCGGCCATAGTCAACGACGGCGGCCAGGTCCAGCCCCTCGGTGCTCACTTTGGCCAGGACCTCCCCCGTGCTCGCGTCCCGGACCGGCGTTGCGGAAGCTGCCGCTCCGGCGTCGGGCGTCCACCACGAATCCATGATGAAGCTGGGCACTGTCTCCACGGTGTCGACCGTGGCCTGGGGAGCTGTGGCTGTGGTGGTCATCGTTGACGGGTCCTTCCAACAAAGGGGCAGGCAAACAGGACGAGCCATTACTGACCGTCCGTTCGGTAATATATTCACCATACATGAAGTGCCGTGCTGCACACTAGAAGGCCAGGACGGTATTCGGCCACCAAAAGGAGAATTTATGAGCGCCCCATCACCCATGGATGCTGCCGAGAGCAAGCCTTCGGCGCACGAGCTGTGGAAGATCACCCTCGGCGAACTGGACGAGAAGATGGGCGTCAGGATCATTGAGGAGTCCGTCCAGCGCGTGGTGGCCACCATGCCTGTGGAGGGGAACCGGCAGTCATTCGGGCTGCTCCACGGCGGGGCGTCACTGGCCGTGGGTGAAGCGGTGGGTTCCTGGGCGGCCGTGATCCATGCGAGCACGCTGGGCAAGACGGCGGTGGGCGTGGACGTTTCGGCAACCCACCACCGCTCCGCGCGGGAGGGGCAGATCACCATCACGGCCACGCCCATCCACCTGGGCGGCACGCTCACCACCCACGAGGTGCTCATCACCAACGAGGCCGGCCAGCGGCTCTGCACCCTCCGCATCACCAACCTGCTGATGCGGCGCCACAAGTAGCCTGTTGGCCTGTCAGTTGGCGCCGTTACTCCGGCGTGCGCTGCCTCCGGCGGCGGACGAGTGCCATCAACAAGGTTCCGACGGCGATCGCCCCCGCGGCCGCGCCTGCTGCGGGAAGTGCGTTGGCACCCGTGTACGCCAGGCCGCCGCTGGCACGGTCCCGGAAGTAGGCGCCTGACGCGTCCGCGGGAGGGGTGGCGGCAGGCGCAGGTACGACGACGGCGTCCTGGCCAGCCGGGGAGGATTCCGTCGGCGACGGGGCAGGGTCAGCCGGGGCCGGGTCAGCCGGGGCGGGCAACGGGCTGGCCGGGGGCTCTTCCGGCTCCGGCTGCCCCGGCGGGGACGGTTCTTCCGGGGCCGGTTCTTCCGGGGCAGCGGCGGCGAACTCGAAGTCCGCAGCACCGGAGACACTGAACCCGTTGACCGTTTCCGCGGCAAACCGGAGTGTTTCCTTGCCCTCCGGCGCCGGGAAGCTCCAGGTTCCGTCTGCGTTGACGGGGACATCAAAGGAGTCCTGCTCACGGACGGTGATCCGGACTTTTGAGCCTGCAGCCACGGCAGAGGCAGGGGCCGCAGCGACGGTGCCGCTGATGACCTGCCCCGGTTCATAGGTGGTGCCGGGCGCGGGAGAGGACACCGAAGGCGTGTTCAGGAAGAGTTCCAGCTGGTAGCCGGGCAGCACGGCCAGGCTGTCCGCCAGGGTGGCCCCGACGGCGAAATTCTTTACCACGTTGCCCTGCTTATCAGGCGTGTCTCCGGCGGCATGGGTGCCCACGGCATAGTTGCCGCTGACATACGGGCCGCCGGAATCACCGCCGCTGGACTGGACGCCGTAGGACAGGAAGCCGTTAAGCGCCCGCAGGTCGTTGGGGTCCGCGGCGTAGCCGGGCCCGGGCACCACAAAGATCCCCACCGCATCCACAATGCCGCAGGACCAGGCCGAAGTCCGCCCCGAACGGCACACTGGCATCCCTGCCACGGGCTCGGCTGTGCCGATGATCTTGACGTCGGGTTCCGGCTGGGACGCGTCGCCCCAGGTGCTCGCTGCCGGCAGCGGGTCCAGGTCCGCACGGAGGGATTCGACCACCGCGATATCGGTTCCCACGTTGCCCGGGTCGTCCGGCTGCAGCGGGTCATCCACGCTCCCGGGGCGCAGGACCGGGCTGTTGCCGGGGCCGCCGAACTGGCTGAAACCGAACCTCCCGAGCAGCCCGGTCCGGTTGAACTGGAATTCCAGCTCCGCCGTTTCCGCCGCCCCGTCCGAGGCACAGTGCCCTGCCGTCAGGACGGCTGGCAGGCCTGACGGGTCAAACGCCGAAAAGCCCGTGGAGCAGATCCAGCCGGTGTCGGCGATGTAGCCCACTCCCCCGGGAACGTCGGCCTCCGGAGCAAGCGGCGTGCCGTCGTCGAGCTCCACGTTGGCGAACCGGGCAACAAACTCCGCCGGCGATTTCCTACCGGCGTGGCCCGCTTCGGAGCTCCTGACCTCTGCAGCCGCGGCACCGGTTCCGTACGGGGCCGCTTCCGGCGCGTTGACGCCACCGGTCCGGATGACGAACTTTCCGCCGGAGGTGACCACCGCCTGCAGCCCCTGCAGCCCCACGTCGGCCACGTACGCCTGGAACAGCTGCTCCGTGCTCAGCGCCAGCTCGGAGCCGGGGTTCGGCGCGGCGGGGTTCGGTGAAACAGAATCCGGCAAAGCAGGCACCGAGCCGTCGGCCGTCGGCGCCTCCAGAACAAGGCCCGGGATGCCGGGAGCGAGCGCCGCAACCGCGCCCTGGAGTTCGGCACCTGTTCCGGACACCACGATCTGCCCCTCCTGGAGCCGGGTGCCCGCATAACCGGGGACGGCCCGGAGCTGCCCGGCCGCGGCTGCGGCCCGGGTACCGAGTTCCCCAGCGGCGGCGAACTGTTCCGGGGTGAGGCCGAGGTCCCGCTGCACGGCATCGGCAAGGGCGGCGTCCGAGAGGAACGAACTGCCCGAGCCCGGGACGGCGCCGGCATCCGGGCCCGGAGCAACCACAGCCCAGCCCGGCGCAGCCACAACAGCGGAGGATGCGAGGACGCCCGCCGCCGCGCCGAGGGAAAGGAAACGGCGGACGCTGCGCCCCCTCATCGGGACACCCCCGCTCCGCATAAGGCCCGGACGGCGTCAAGCTCCGCGGCGCTGAGTCCGTTGTCCAGCAGGAACCCGCGGGTATCGAGGCTGCGCACGAATTGCGCCACGGCCTCTCCGCGCGCCTCAAGCAGCGGGGCCAGTTCCGCCTCGCTGAGGTAGCGTTCGCGCGCATGAGGCGGGCCGTGGGTGCGGTAGCGCTCGTTGATGCCGCGGGCCGCGCGCCGGTAG
>NZ_JBJURL010000134.1:0-5029 GCF_046097905.1 Pseudarthrobacter sp. NKDBFgelt
AGACCCACAGCGCCGATGGTACTGCACCCGGGAGGGTGTGGGAGAGTAGGTCACCGCCGGACACACACTAAAAAAGGGTCGAGGCCCCAACCACCACGGTTGGGGCCTCCCACATTTAACACCCACCCAAACCCTCTCGCACCTAATGCACCCCTTCCCGGCATCCCCTTCCACCTTGTGAAGGCCCCCGGACGGACCCTCACCCACTTGATGCAGGCACCCCTACCGGGGATCCTCTCTCACTTGATGGGGCTTTCACGGGGGATCCTCTCTCACTCCCTGCCGGCAATACCCCCCCACCCCCGCTTCGAGTGAGAGAGCATCCCGACAAACCCCACATCAGGTGAGAGAGCATCCCGGGAAACCGGACATCGAGTGAGAGAGCGTCGCAGGGGAGGGCCGGTAAATGAGTCAAAGGGCGTCCGCCGGCGGCTTCGGCCTAGACTTGCAGCCATGACCTCGAGTTCCAGCGTCCCCCAGGTTCGCCGAGCGACCATCCTGGACGTGGCGGCCGCTGCGGGGGTCTCCCGGCAAACCGTTACCCGTGCCATGAACGACATGCCCGGAATCAGCGCTTCCACGCGGGAGCGCGTCCAGCAACTGGCGGCAGAACTCGGGTATTCCCCCAGCCGGTTCGCCAAGGGCCTGGTACAGGGCGCCCGGACATCGCTGGGACTCGCGATCCCTGATCTGACCAACCCCTACTTTCCGGCCTTTGCTTCCAGCGTGGTTGAAGAAGCCACGCAACGGGGCTGGAACGTGGTGGTTGATGATTTTGGCCACGGGAGTGGAAGCGGACTGGACGCCGTTGCCCGGCTGGGTCCACAGGTTGACGCGCTCGTGGGTTATCTGGGTGCCAGCTCAACTGAGGCCCAGTCCATGATGGGCCGCCGCCCAGTGGTTGTCCTCGACTATCCGTCGGGCCAGGCGGCCGGCCTCATCTCCTTCGACTACGCGTACGCGGCACAACTGGCCCTGGAACGCCTGAACTCCGCACAGTGCAGGCGTATCGCCTACCTCGATGCGGACCTGGAGGGGGCTGCCACCACCCGCGGGCTGGCCGTCGCTGCAGCCGCAGCCGATGCCGGCATTGAGCTGACGCTCCGGCAGTCAGCGGACTCCGCCTCCGCAGCCCGGGAAGCAGTCCGCTCCATGCTCGAGCACGACGGCGGGATTGACGGGCTTCTGGTGTTCAACGACCTCATGGCGGCAGGGGCACTCAAGGCCTTGCACGACGCAGGCCGCAGGGTTCCGGAGGATTGTGCCGTGATCGGCATGGACGGCATACCACTCGGCGAGCTGGTGACGCCGGAGCTGACCACGCTCTCACTAGACCTGAGGGCGGTAGGACGGGCCGCCGTCGACCTCGTGGACAATCTGATGTCCGGCAGGATCCAGGCAGGAAGCCCGGACAGCGAGCTGTTCCTCAAACACCAGCTCGTGCTCCGCCAGTCGGCCTGACCCTACTCAAACCACGTAATAGAGGCTAGGCTTGCATGCGGTACGTGAACGTTCACGTAGTCATAAGACTCCCCGAAGCAAGGAAGCCCATGTCTGTCGAAACACCGTCCGCGCTGGCGGATAGCAGCCCGCACACCGCCTCCGGTTCAGCCGGCCGGAGCCTGGAGCTTGGCGCCGCGGATATCCAGGATCTGGAATCCTTTGAGGCCGGCCGGGGCGCCCTGCCCGCGCGCGCCTACCTTCAGAGCGACGCCCCACGGCTGTCGCTGAATGGTGAGTGGCAGTTCCGGCTCAGCCCTGGAAGCCGGGTAGCACCTGATGATGGCTGGCAGCTGGGCGAGGCGCTGAACGGGTTCGAGAGCCTGCCGGTGCCGTCCAGTTGGCCTATGCACGGACATGGCGCACCGGCCTACACGAACGTCCAGTTCCCCTTCGCCGTGGAACCGCCGCACGTTCCGGAGGCCAACCCCATCGGTGACCACCTGGTGGTGTTTGAGGCCGGGCCCGAGTTCTTCCCGCATGCCCTCCTGCGGTTCGACGGCATCGAGTCCGCAGGAACCGTATGGCTGAACGGAGTGGAACTCGGAACCACCCGCGGAAGCAGGCTCGCCCACGAATTCGACGTCTCCGGGATCCTGGAGCAGGGGGAAAACACCCTCGCTGTCCGCGTCGCCCAGTTCTCGGCCGCCAGCTACGTGGAGGACCAGGACATGTGGTGGCTTCCGGGGATTTTCCGCGACGTCACCCTGCAGGCCAGGCCCGCGGCCGGCATTGACGACGTCTTCGTCCACGCCGGCTACGACCACATCACAGGCGAAGGCATCCTCAAGGTCGAGGCGAGCCGGGGCGGCCAGGCGATTGACGCCGTCGTCCGCGTTCCGGAACTGGCCCTGGAACTGGCCGCCGGCACGGAGGTGCGTGTCCCCGCCGTCGAGCCCTGGTCCGCGGAGGTCCCGAAGCTCTACGAGGCGGCCGTCAGCGCCGCCGGCGAGTCCGTCGCACTCCAGATTGGCTTCCGCAGCATCGCCATCGAGGACGCGCAGTTCAAGGTCAACGGGCGGCGGATCCTGCTGCGCGGCGTGAACCGCCACGAGCACCATCCACGGCTTGGCCGGGTGGTGCCACGCGACGTGGTGGAGGCAGAGCTGCGGCTCATGAAGCAGCACAACATCAACGCAATCCGGACCTCGCACTACCCGCCCCATCCGGAGTTCCTCGCCCTGGCGGACCAACTGGGCTTCTACGTTGTGCTCGAATGCGACCTGGAAACACACGGCTTTGAGAGCGCCGGATGGGCCCAGAACCCCAGCGACGATCCCCAGTGGGAGGATGCCCTGGTAGACCGCATGCGCCGCACGGTTGAGCGCGACAAGAACCACGCCTCGGTGGTCATGTGGTCCCTGGGCAACGAGGCCGGCACCGGCAGGAACCTGGCGGCCATGTCGCGCTGGACCAAGGACCGGGATCCGTCCCGCCCCATCCACTACGAGGGAGACTGGTCCTCGGAGCACGTCGACGTGTACTCGCGGATGTACGCCAGCCAGGCCGAAACGGCCCTGATCGGCCAAGGGATAGAGCCCGCCCTGGAAGATGCCGGGCTGGACGCCCGGCGCCGGGCTATGCCCTTTGTCCTCTGCGAATATGTGCATGCCATGGGTAACGGCCCCGGTGGAATGAGCGAATACCAGGCTCTTTTCGAAAAGTACCCGCGCCTGATGGGAGGCTTCGTGTGGGAGTGGCTGGAGCATGGCATCACTGTCTCAACCGCCGATGGTGTTGACCATTACGGCTATGGCGGCGACTTCGGTGAGGAAGTTCACGACGGCAACTTCGTCACCGACGGGCTTGTTGATGCTGACCGCAGGCCCCGGCCCGGGCTGCTGGACTTCAAGAAGGTCATAGAGCCGCTGCGCATCGACGTCGCCCGCGATTGGACAGGCTTCACCCTTCGCAACGGCCAGGACTTCGCGGACACCTCCGCGTTCAGCTTCCGCTATGAAGTGGAGGCCGACGGCGGCGCGCTCGACGGCGGGACGGTGGACGTTGCGCCCGTTGCGCCTCAGTCCGAAACAGTTGTGGAGCTGCCTGGCAGCGTCGCTGCTCTCGCCGCAGGGCTGTCCGACGGCAGGCCTGCAGTGCTCACCGTTCGTGCGGTCCTCGGCGCTGATTCCGCCTGGGCGGACGCGGGACACGAGGTGGCCTGGGGGCAGTCGGTCCGGGAGCCGGGCGCTCCCGTTCCGCCGGCGCCTGTTGAACCCGTCCAGGTGCAGGACAGCGAACTCACGCTCGGGCCGGTTGTCTTCAGCCGCGCCACCGGCATGCCTGCCTCGATTGGCGGTGTCCCTGTGGAGAAGCTGGGACTGACCCTGTGGTGGGCTCCTACCGATAACGACCTTGGCCGGGAGTGGGGCGGCGCCGACGAGCGGCCGCTGGCCACTCAGTGGAAGGATGCCGGACTCAACCGGCTCCACACCCGGCTGCTGGGCATCTCGGCGAACCCCGGGCAGGATGGCGGCGAAACCCTGACGGTCCGCACCCGTGTGAGCGCAGCCGACAAACAGTACGGCGTGCTTGTGGACTACACCTGGAGCACTGACGGGGAAACAGTGGGGCTCCGGACCCAGGTGCGGCGTGATGGCACGTGGGTCAACCGCGGCTTTGAGGTCGAATGGGCGCGGATAGGGCTGGAATTTGTTTTGGGTGAAGAGACAGAATTGGTGAGCTGGTTTGGCCAGGGCCCCCACCAGAGTTACCCGGACACCGGGCAGGGGGCACGGGCGGGCTGGTTCTCCCTGCCCCTGGCGAAGATGGATGTGGAGTACGTGCGGCCGCAGGAATGCGGTGCCCGGTCAGGTTCCCGGTCCGCTGCACTGCAGCTTGGCGGCCGGACGCTTGAGATCTGCGGTGATCCCTTTGCCCTGACAGTGAGGCCCTACAGCCAGGATGTGTTGGACGCAGCGGCCCACCGCCCGGACTTGAAGGCCGACGGGCGCACTTACCTGTACGTGGACCACGCGCTGCGGGGGGTAGGGACCGCTGCCTGCGGCCCCGGCGTGCTGGAGCAATACCGCCTCAAGCCGCGGGACGCCGACTTCATACTGACCCTGAAGGTGCGCAGCTGAGGAAGCGCACATATGTGAGCCAGTACATACTGCGGCATGTCCGCTTGCTGAGGGCATGAAGCGGGCTCCAGGCCTCCGAAAGCCCCGGAATTGCGGGGTTTTCGGAGACGTGGGGCTCGTTCAGGGCGGAATTTGCGGACCGCCCGCCAGCCGTGTATTGTTTTCTGAGTCGCCGCCGCTGAAGCGGAAAAATAGCGGCCAACCCCCTTGCAAACAGCCTGAAAATGGTTCGCCTCCTGGCGCGCCGGATATAGGCGGGGACGGTTGAAGAGGAGCGCAAAGAGCCGGAAACGCCGATTTGCAAAGATCCTCGAAAGCCGGTAAGTTTGTGAAGTTGCTCCGGAGCGATTCATGGCCTGTGAAGTGGTTGTGGTGGTGCCGGGTGTGTCTGTTGTTTGAGAACTCAATAGTGTGCCAAGTTTGTTGATACCAATTGTTTTAGTGAT
>NZ_JBJURL010000135.1:0-4769 GCF_046097905.1 Pseudarthrobacter sp. NKDBFgelt
ACCTGCGGCCGCACCGCAAGCTGCTGGCCGCCGTCGTGGTTTTCCAGCTCGCGCAGTCCAGTCCCCGACACCGGGCAGCCCGTGGCCTCCGCGGGGGCGGGCCTTGTGGCCGCGGGCAACGTCCGGACGGAGTCCACGCCGGTGCTGGGGACTGGCACCTACGCGCTGGCCCTGGCGTGCCGCAGCCAGCGGCGCGTGACCTTCACGGTCCGCAGCGACTCACTGACCCTGGTGGACCTGGGGCTCCGGTGCGGGATCAACCGGGAGAACGTCATCTATCTCTCCTCGGAGACAGCGCTCACCATCAGGGTGGAGGCCAGGACAGGCGCGAACTACGCCTACCGGCTGCGGCTCCTCTGAGGTGGTTGCCTGTGCTTAGGCGGCGCAGCCCTCCGGGCAGCGGAGGGTTTCCGGGCTGGAGGCGCACTCCGCGCAGTACAGGGTAAGGGTGCGGCAGCTGGGTTTGGAGCAGTTCTCGAACTTGCTGGTGGGCGCTGCGCAGCGGGTGCACTGCCCGATGGTCTTCGCGTCGTCGCTGAACTCCAGGTGCATGCGCTTGTCGAAGACGTAGAGCGAGCCCTCCCAGAGGCCCTGGTCCTTGAAGGTTTCGCCGTAGCGGACAATACCGCCGTCCAGCTGGTACACCTCTTTGAAGCCCCGGTTCACCATCAGACTGGACAGCACCTCGCAGCGGATCCCGCCAGTGCAGTAGGTGACCACGGGCTTGTCCTTGAGCCCGTCATACTTACCGGACTCGAGTTCCTGGATGAAGTCATGGGTGGTGGCAACGTCCGGGACGATTGCGTCCTTGAACCGGCCGATCTGCGCTTCGAAGGCATTCCGCCCGTCGAAGAAGACCACGTCCTCCCCGCTTTGCTTCTTGGTGTCAACGAGCTGGTGCAGTTCCTCGGGCTTAAGGTGGGTTCCGCCGCCCACCACCCCGTGGGCATCGACCTTCAGCTCCCCGGGGGCGCCGAAGGAGACAATCTCATCGCGCACCTTGACGCTGAGGCGCGGGAAGTCCTCCGCACCGCCGTCGGACCATTTCACGTCGATGTCCCGAAAGCCCTGGTACTCGCGGGTTGTCTTCACGTATTGCTTCACGGCACCGATCTCACCGCCCACGGTGGCGTTAATGCCGTCCTTGGAGATCAGGATGCGGCCCGTCAGCCCGAGCTTCTCGCAGAGGGCACGCTGCCAGAGCCGCACCGCCTCCGGGTCGGGAAGGGGGGTAAAGCCGTAAAAAAGCACAATTCGGTTTAAAGCCACGTATTTAAGGGTACCGGCACGGTTAGGCGGGCGGTGCGGGAACCTGCGGCTGCCGGAGCAGCGGCCATGACTGCCGGCCCGTACCGGCGCTTCCGCCGCATCACAATTGCATAAGCTCTTGGCAGCCCCCTGTTGCTGGCGGTCGGGCTGGAATAGTCTCATGCCATGAGTCCGGAAACCATGGTTGAAGACATCACTGGCCTTCTTGAGGTGTGGGTGGCCGGTTGGGCCGGCTGTCGCGGTTACAGGACATCCACCGAGGGCCGTTTCCCTGCTGCGCTTCGCGCCGACACCAGCGGCGACTGGGAATTCTTCGCTTCCGAGCCCGCGGACGATGAGTTCGCAGCTCTGGCCGCAAAGACGGCCGAAGCACCCGCGAGGGTCCTCACCATCCTCACCAATGACATCCCCCGGTACTCCGCCCTGGCGGAACGGCACGGCCTGAACGTGACCTCCAGCTCGCAGGCGATGATGATCGTGGATATGGAAACCCAGGACGCCGAGGATCCCTGGCTCTCCGACGACGACCTCACGCATTCGACGTGGGAGCAGGACGGCGTGCACTACGCAGAGGTCCGCTCCGGCGACACCCTGGCGGCCAGCGGACGCGTTTTTGTGGTGGGGGAAACCGCGGTGTTTGACAAGATCATCACCGAACCGGCTTTCCAGCGCCGCGGCCTGGGCAGTTTCATCATGCGTGCCCTGGCCGCCCAGGCCTTCGAGCACGACGTGCAGGAGGGCCTTCTCCTGGCCTCCGCCGACGGCCGGAAACTGTATTCCCACCTCGGCTGGACCACCGTTTCCCGCGTGCTGATGCTCTCCGCATCCCATGACGGTTCCGACCTCTCCCTGAGCTGACCCTTCCTGTTACCCCCATGGCGAACCGGGGCCGGCAAGGCTCCGCCGGGTGAAACAATGTGGGGGTGAACCCCCATGACTCCCTGATTCCCCTGCTGGGCCGCGGCCCGGACCCGGAACAGCTCCGTCATGTGCGAACCATCCCAGCGCGCGAGGCCGAGCATGAGCCATGGCCCGTCTGGCTCCACCCGGACCTGGTCGCGGCGTACCGATCGCTGGGCATCCAGGAGCCCTACCGGCACCAAGTGGAGGCGGCTGGCATAGCCCACGGCGGCGAACACGTTGTGGTGGCCACCGGAACCGCGTCAGGGAAGTCCCTGGCGTATCAGCTGCCGGCGCTCGACGCCATCCACCGCTCCGAACTGCGGGTCCTGGCTGACCCGGGGAAGATCCACGACGACGGCGCCGTCACCCTGTACCTCTCCCCCACCAAAGCCCTGGCGGCCGACCAGCTCAACGCCATCCGCGCCCTGAAACTGCCCACCGTGCGGGCGGAGACCTACGACGGCGACACCGACCCCGCGTCCCGCCGCTGGATCAGGGACCACGCCAACTTCATCCTGGCCAACCCGGACATGCTCCACTTCGGGATCCTTCCCAACCATGCCTGGTGGGCCGGGTTCTTCCGCCGCCTGCGCTACGTGATCATTGACGAGGCCCACAGCTACCGCGGAGTGTTCGGCTCCCACGTGGCCAACCTGATGCGACGGCTGCGCCGGATCTGCGCCTACTACGGGGCAGGCACGGCCCACCCGGGCCCAGTGTTCATCGCGGCCTCCGCCACAGCCTCGGAGCCTGACGTCTCCTTCGCCCGGCTCATCGGTGCCCCGGTCAAGGCCGTGTCCCGTGACGGCTCCCCGCACGGTTCCACCACCGTGGCCTTCTGGGAACCTGCCCTGACCGAAGTGAGGGGCGAGAACGGCGCCAGGGAACGGCGGACGGCGGTGGCAGAAACCGCCGACCTGCTGGCGAACCTGGTGTCTGCGCGCACCCGCACCATAGCGTTCATCAAGTCCCGGCGCGGGGCGGAGACCATCTCCTCGATCACGAAACGCCTCCTGGACGAGGTGGATCCCAGCTTGCCGCAGCGGGTGGCCGCCTACCGTTCCGGATACCTGCCCGAAGAACGCCGTGCGGTGGAAAGGGCCCTGCGCTCCGGCGAGCTCCTGGGCGTTTCGAGTACCTCAGCGCTGGAACTGGGCATCGATATCTCCGGCCTCGACGCCGTCCTGGTGGCAGGATGGCCAGGCACCCGCGCTTCCCTGTTCCAGCAGATCGGACGGGCCGGAAGGGCGGGCCAGGATGCCATCGCGGCCTTCGTGGCCAGCGACGATCCCCTGGACACCTTCCTGGTGAACCATCCAGAGGCGATTTTCGACGTGTCAGTGGAAGCGACGGTCTTTGACCCCTCCAACCCCTACGTCCTGGGGCCGCACCTGTGCGCCGCGGCTGCCGAGCTTCCCCTGGGCCCCGCAGAACTGGGCCTGTTCGGCAGCACCGCGGAGTCCCTCCTGGACAGGCTGGTGGCGCAAGGCTACCTCCGGCGGAGGCCCGCGGGCTGGTTCTGGACACACTCCCAGAGCGCGGCGGCCATGGTGAACCTGCGGGCCGACGGCGGTGGGCCGGTGAGCATCGTGGATGCCGAGACCGGGTCCCTCCTTGGCACGATGGATTCCCCGCAGACGCACTACCAGGCCCACACCGGCGCCGTCTACATCCACCAGGGTGACAGCTACGTGGTGGAGGACCTCAACGAGGACGATCACTGCGTGATGGTGCGCCGCGCCAATCCCGACTACTACACCACCGCCCGGGACGTGACCCAGATCGAGGTGCTGGAAACCCAGCGGACGGCGGAATGGGGTGACATCTCTGTTCATTTCGGCGACGTCAAAGTGACTACCCAGGTTGTTTCCTTCCAGCGCAAGGCCCTCATCTCCAACGAAATCCTTGGGGAGGAGCCGCTGGAACTGGGTGCCCGCGAACTCTTCACCAAGGCCGTCTGGTTCGTGGTGGACACCCGCTCCCTCACCGGGGCGGGCCTGATCGAAGCCCAGTTTCCCGGCGCGCTGCACGCGGCGGAACATGCAGCCATCGGCCTGCTGCCCCTGGTGGCGTCCAGCGACCGGTGGGACATCGGCGGGGTGTCCACGGCATTGCACGCCGACACCGGGGTGCCCACCATCTTCGTGTATGACGGGCACCCCGGCGGCGCGGGTTTTGCGGAGCGCGGTTTCGACAAGGCCAAGGTCTGGCTGACAGCCACCCGTGACGCCATCAAGGCCTGCGAATGTGATTCCGGGTGCCCTTCCTGCGTCCAGTCACCCAAATGCGGGAACAAAAACAACCCGCTGGACAAGGCTGCCGCCGTCACCCTCCTCGACGTCCTGCTCAAGAACTCCACCGAAGCCGCCTCCCCGGGCCTGGAAGTGCGGCACTGACCTGGACTGGCTAGGGCGGAGGCCCCGCACGGGAGCGCCCGTGGGCAGCTCCGAACACCGTCCGTTCCACCAGTTCGGTCCTCACCTCGACAGTCTGGCCAGTGCCCTCGGTGCAGCTCACGACTGCGGCCCCGTGCCGGGCAGCCACCTCCGCCGCCACGGTGCAGGGCTCCCCGGAGGCGAGGCCGCGCAGGGCGTCGG
>NZ_JBJURL010000136.1:0-4103 GCF_046097905.1 Pseudarthrobacter sp. NKDBFgelt
GCTCCGACAGCCTCCGCCCCGGCAGCCTCCGCATCCGCGGGCCAGGCCGCTTCCTCGCTGCGCGGCACCACCCAGAAGGCCCCGCGCATCCGCCAGGTCATCGCCCGCCGCATGCGCGAGTCCCTCGAGGTCTCCACGCAGCTGACCCAGGTCCACGAAGTGGACATGACCAAGGTCGCCAAGCTCCGTGCCCGCGCCAAGAACTCCTTCCAGGCACAGAACGGCGTCAAGCTGACCTTCCTGCCGTTCATCGCCAAGGCTGTCGCCGAGGCCCTCAAGCAGCACCCCAAGCTGAACGCTGCCTACGATGAGGACAAGCAGGAGATCACCTACCACAACGCCGAGCACCTGGCGATCGCCGTCGACACTGACAAGGGCCTGCTGGTCCCGGTCATTTCCGACGCCGGCAGCCTGAACCTTGCGGGACTGGCAGGCAAGATCGCCGACGTTGCCGGCCGCACCCGCGACGGCAAGATCGGCCCGGACGAGCTGTCCGGCGGCACGTTCAGCATCACCAACATCGGCTCGGTCGGGGCCCTGTTCGACACTCCGATCATCAACCAGCCGCAGGTGGGCATCCTCGGCACCGGCGCCATCGTCAAGCGCGCCGTGGTGGTGGCGGATGAGAACGGTGACGATTCGATCGCCATCCGCTCCATGATGTACCTCTCCCTGACCTACGACCACCGCCTGGTGGACGGCGCGGACGCCGGCCGTTTCCTCCAGACCCTGAAGGCACGCCTCGAAGAAGGCGCCTTCGAAGCGGACCTGGGGCTGTAACACCCGGACGCACACGACGGCGGTGCAGGCAACGGCGGGATAACTCCCGGACGGCCTGCACCGCCGTCGTCGTTTAACTACTACAGGCCGTAGAATCTCTGGCTACACTGGTCCCATGAACATCGTCTATAACATCGTGGTCTTCCTGCATATCGTCGGCGCCGCCATGATCGTCGGCATCTGGATCGGCCAGATGAAGAAGCCCACCGTCCACCCCCGCCAGTTCGACGGCGCCATGCTCCAGCTGCTGACCGGCGTCGCCCTGATGGGGCTTATCCCGGCCCTGGACATGGACGCCAACTACTTCAAGCTCGGCATCAAGTTCGCAGTGGCCCTCGCCGTTGGCGTGCTCGCCTTCATCGGCCGCCGCAAGTACAAGAAGGGCGAGGACATCAGCGCAGGCCTGGCGCACGGCGTAGGCGGACTCGCGCTGCTGAACATCGCCATCGCGACGCTCTGGCAGTAAGGCCCCAGGCTAAAACCACGACGGCGACGCTCCCTTCCGAGGGGGCGTCGCCGTCGTCGTCTCATGCCCCTGTCATAATCCTCTGACAGCGGACAGCCGGTGCATGCCGCGGGTGTTGTCCCTAGGATGGGACACGGCGGGGTCCAGGCAGCGGCCTGCCCCGGTACACATCGACCTGAGGAGTGAACATGGCAGCAACACGTTCAGCAAACGCAGTATGGAACGGCAACCTGACGGAAGGTGCCGGCACCACCAGCCTGGCCACCTCGGGCCTGGGCACGTTCGATGTCACCTGGAAGGCCCGCACTGAAGCGGCCAACGGCAAGACCAGCCCGGAGGAACTCATCGCCGCAGCCCACGCCGCGTGCTTCTCCATGGCCTTCAGCAACGAGCTCGACAAGGCGGGCCACACACCGGAGGAAGTCCGTACCAAGGCAGACGTGACGTTTGTTCCCGGCACGGGAATCACCGGCAGCCACCTCACCATGTCAGCTAGGGTCCCCGGAATTTCCGAGGAGGAGTTCCAGAAGATCGCGGGCGAGGCCAAGGTGGGCTGCCCCGTGTCCGGCGCCCTGGCCAGCATCGACATCACCCTGGATGCGACCCTGGAGTCCTGATCCGGCAAGAGTAAAAAAGCCCTGCCTGGCCATTCCGGCCAGGCAGGGCTTTCTGCTGCGCTGCGGGTTATTGCTGATGCGGCTTCTGCTGCCGGGGCTACTTCCCCTGGCGGCGTGCCGGCAGCGGAGCGGGACGCAGCCGGCGGTAGCCTTCGCGGGCCGGCGGACGGTCGGTGGGCAGTTCCTGGATCATTTCCTTCAGCGCGCCGATGCCGTATTCCAGCTGGGGGTCCCGGCCCGCGGCGTAGGCATGGGGCGGGAACGTGACCTCGATGTCCGGGTCCACACCGTAGTTCTCCACGCTCCAGCCCACTCCGCCGCCGAACCAGGTGGCGTACCGCGGCTGCGTCACGCCGGTGCCGTCGGCCAGGGCGAAGCGGTTGTCGATGCCCACAACCCCGCCCCAGGTGCGCGTTCCGATGACCGGTCCGATCCCCCTCAGCTTGGACACCTGCGTAATGATGTCCCCGTCTGAGCCGGCAAACTCATCGGCAAGGATAATCACCGGGCCGCGCGGCGCATGGTGGGGGTATGTCCGCGGCTTTTCCCCGCGGGGCATGCTCCAGCCCGTGACCTTGCGTCCAATGAGCTCTGCCACCAGCTGCGAGGTGTGCCCGCCGCGGTTGCGCCGGACATCGACGATCAGTCCGTCCAGGGCAGTTTCGGTGTCAAGGTCCCGGTGCAGCTGTGCCCAGCCGTTCGCCATCATGTCCGGGATGTGGAGGTAGCCGAACGTGCCCGCCGACGCTTCACGGACGGTGCGCCGGTTCGAGGCCACCCATTCCTGGTACCGGAGGCGCTCCTCGTCCTTGACGGGCACGACGGCGACGCGGCGCTGGGTGCCCGCTGCGGCTCCGTGCGCAGCACCGTTCAGGAGGGTCAGCTCGACGGCGCGCCCTGCGGCTCCGACAAGCTGCATGGCCGGGGTGACGCTTTCCGAGAGCGGCACGCCGTCGATGGCGAGCAGGATGTCCCCCGCCTTGCCGCCGACGCCGGGCCGGGTCAGGGGCGACGTCGCCAGCGGGTCGGAGGACTCGCCGGCAAGGATCCGTGTGATTTCCCATCCGGCGGACGTGTAGGCCAAGTCGGCCCCCAGCCTGCCCTGGCCGTGGCTGCCGTTCTCCGTGACAAGTGCCGGCCGGACGTAGGCGTGCGAGGTTCCCAGTTCGCCGTGCAGTTCCCACAGGAGATCCACCAGGTCATCGTGGGAGCCCAGGCGCTCCACCAGGGGACGGTAGCGCTTGTGGATGGATTCCCAGTCCTGGCCGGCCATGTCCTCGGTCCAGAAGAAGTCGCGCTGCAGCCGCCACGCCTCGTCGAAGGCCTGGCCCCACACACTGAGCGGTTCCATCATGACCCGGATCCGGCCGAGGTCAACCTTGACCAGCTTCCCGGATTCCTCATCCGCCTTGGCATCGGCGGGAACCACGGTGACCTGCTTGTCGGAGACCAGCACCACCTTGCTGCGGTCCCCTGACAGGCGGTAGCTGTCCAGCGCGTCCACCAGTGTGGTCTGCTTGCGCCGTCCAAGGTCGAACCGGACCAGGCTGGGCCGGGCGTCCTTGTCGTCCTGGCTGGCCTTGCCGTCGCCGGTGACCCCGGCGAGGGCCCAGTCGAGCCACAGCAGGGCTCCCTCAGTTGCCTTCAGGGAGGTGTAGTTCCCCTGCGGCACGGGAACGGTGATGACCCGGTGCGCCAGTCCCTCGGCGTCCACCCGGACGTCCGGTGCTGATGTTTCCCCGTCCGGGCCCTGTCCGCCTCCCCCTGCGGCTGCAGCTTCCCCCGCTTCGGAGTCCACCGCGGGACCAAAGGGCGACGGCGTGTCCGCCGAGAGTGCCACAAGGTACGGCTTGATGGGGCTGGGAAAGGAGAGGTCGAAGGAGTGTCCGTCGTACACCGGGTCGAAGCTGCGGTTCGACAGGAACGCCAGGAACTTCCCGTCCGGGGTAAAGGCAGGGGATTTGTCTCCGAAGCGGCCGTCCGTGACATCCACCGGGACGGATCCCGGCTTTGCCACGTTGGCCATCCGCAGCCGGCTGCGGGAACCGAAGGACGTGACCGGCTCTGACCAGACGAGCCACTGGGAGTCCGCCGACCACGAGAGGTCGGCAACCGTGCCCTCGCCAATGCTGGACACCAGCGTCAGTTCACCTGTGCGGGTGTCCGCCACATAAACCTCGCCGAAGGACGTGCCGAGGGCGAGCCGTTGCCCGTCAGGACTGGCTTCCAGGGCGCTGGCC
>NZ_JBJURL010000137.1:0-4064 GCF_046097905.1 Pseudarthrobacter sp. NKDBFgelt
CTCACCATGCTCGTCACCGCCATCGCCTCCATCCTCATGGTCATCGGCTGGTACGCCTGCCGCACCCGCATCCGCGAAATCGCCCAAACCCGCGAAGGCCACACCGGACTCTCCCCCGTCATCGCCAACCCACCCGCCAACACCTTCAGATAAAACCCACCCTGACCAAAGCCGTCCGAACAGCCAAAGAAAGCCCATGACAACGGAAACCGAAGCAACCCCCGCCGAATCCCCCACCCAGCCTGCCGCCGTCGCAAACCCTGCTGACGCCAGCCCGCAGCCGGGCCAGCCGCCCGCACCCCAGGCCAGCCCGCCGGCGCTGAAATCAGCCGGGCACGTCATCGTCGATTCGCTGGTGGCGCACGGGGTGGACCGCACCTACGTGGTGCCGGGCGAAAGCTTCCTGGACGTGCTGGACGGCCTGCACGGCCTGCACGGCTCCAGCATCGACACCATCGTCTGCCGGCACGAGGGCGGCGCAGCCTACATGGCCGAGGCAGACGGGAAGATGAACCAGCGCCCGGGCATCGCCATGGTGACCCGGGGGCCTGGCGCCGCAAACGCCCATGTTGGGCTGCATACCGCCTGGCAGGACTCCACCCCCATGCTGCTGTTCGTGGGCCTGATCCCGTTCGCGCACCGGGACCGGGAGGCATTCCAGGAGTTCGACATCAAGGCCTGGTTCGATACCGGCGCCAAACGCGTGATGGTCCTGGACCACGCGGAGCGGGCGTCGGAGATCGTGGCCGAGGCGATGTTCGCTGCCATGAGCGGACGGCCCGGTCCGGTGGTGGTGGGCCTGCCCGAGGACATCATCCGGCAGCAGATTGACCCGGCACTGCACCCTGCCATCCCGGTAGCGGCCGGCGGCATGAGCCGCACCGACGCCGCAGCCCTGGAAGCCGCCCTGGCGGAATCCAGCAAGCCGCTCTTCGTCACCGGCGGCAATGACTGGACGCAGGAGGCGGCAGACCAGCTGACCGGCTGGCTGGAACGGCACCACATCCCGGCCGCGGCTGAATGGCGGACCCAGGGCACCGTGTCCTTCGATTCACCCTCCTACGTCGGCCCCATCGGCTACGGCCGTCCCCGCCCCACGTACGACCTCCTGGAGGAAACCGACCTCCTGGTGTTTGTGGGAACCGTGCCCGGGGACGTCATCACGGACGGATTCGTCTGCCGGCAGGACTGGACCAAGGAGAACTTCCTGGTGACTATCGACCCCTCCCTCCGCGGCCGGTCCGGGCCGGTGTCCCGGCAGATCGTGGCCAAGCCGGAAGCCTTCGTCCGCGACCTCGCCGGCATCAGCCTGCCGGCCAAGGAGGAGTGGAAGGCCTGGACCGCGAGGATGCGGACCGAGCAGGAACGGTTCGCCGCACTGCCTCCGGCGGCCCCTGCGGCGGGCCAGGCGCGGATGGACACCCTGATGGCAAACCTGGTGCCGCGGCTGCCGGAGGATGCCATGGTGACCTTCGGGGCAGGCGAGCACACCAACTGGGCGCACCGGTACTTCCCCACCCGCCGCTACGCCTCCATGATCAGCGCCCGCAACGGCTCCATGGGCTACTCCGTCCCGTCCGCCATCGCGGCATCCCTGGCTGAACCACGACGACGGGTGGTCACCATTGCCGGGGACGGCGAGTTCCTGATGAACGGGCAGGAGCTGGCCACCGCCGCCCAGTACGGGGCCACCCCGCTGGTGGTGGTGATGGACAACCAGGAATACGGCACCATCCGCACCCACCAGGAGCGCCACTACCCGGAACGGGTCTCCGGGACCCAGCTGAAGAACCCCGATTTCGGGCTGATGGCCAGGGCCTTCGGTGGGTTCGGCATCACAGTGACCGAGGACCGGGACGTTCCGGCCGCGCTGGACGCCGCCCTTGCCGCCATCGACCGGGACGGCGTCTTCGCCCTGGTCCACCTCGTAGTGGAACAGCGCGTCAAGGCTTACTGAGCCTGCCGCCCACGGAAAGCGGACGACGGCGGGAGGCTCCGCCGTCGTCCGCTCCCTGTGTTGCATACGTGGCCGGAACGCGTGGCCGGGCAGGCGCCTTGGCACCATTTTCGTCAATATTGTTGAACAATCTTGGATTCTCGTGCATCCTAAAGAGACCACTTCAACGAGACGAGAATCACTATGGCCTCCATTGACCTCAACAGCGACGTCGGCGAATCCTTCGGCAACTGGACCATGGGCGACGACGCCGCCATCTTCCGCTCCGTCTCCAGCGCGAACATCGCGTGCGGCTTCCACGCCGGCGATCCCTCCACGATTGCCCGGACCTGCCGCGACGCCGTCGCCGCCGGCATCAGCATCGGCGCCCACGTGGGGTACCGCGACCTTGCAGGCTTCGGCCGCCGCTTCCTGGACTGCTCCCCCACGGAACTCGCGGATGACGTGCTCTACCAGCTGGGAGCCCTGCAAGGCATTGCCCGCGCAGCCGGCGGCCGGATCAGCTACGTAAAACCCCACGGGGCGCTGTACAACACCATCGTGACCCATCAGGTGCAGGCGCAGTCAGTGGTGGATGCGGTCAAAGCCTTCGGCGGGGACCTGCCGATACTGCTTTTGCCGGGTTCGGTGGCACTCGCCACCGCCGAGGCAGCCGGCCTCCGCGGAGTAGCCGAGGCCTTCGCGGACCGCGCCTACAACCCGGACGGAACACTGGTGTCCCGCCGCGAACCCGGCGCCGTCCTCCATGACGAGGATGCTGTGGCAGCCAACATGGTGCGGCTGGCCACCGAGGGCACCATCGTTGCCCGGGACGGGTCCACCATCAAAACCTCGGCCGAAAGCATCTGCCTGCACGGCGACACCGCCGGCGCCGTGTCCATGGCGGCCGCGGTCCGCCGCGAACTCGAAGCAGCCGGCGTGGACATCAGGAGCTTCGTGTGAGTTCCCCGGAGATACGCTGGGCCGGGCCCCGGGCCCTGCTCCTGGAGCTGGACTCCCTTGACGCAGTGCTGTCCCTGCACTCCCGCCTCAGGGACAACCCGGCTGCGGGACAGGTCGATGTGCTCGCGGCGGCACAAACAGTGCTGGTTGTCTTCGACTCCCGCGCCAGCGCCCGCGCTGCCCGCGGGTCCCTCGCCCGGGTCGGGAGCATGCCGGCAGGCGCCGCTGCCGTCCAGGACAAGCCGGTGCACATCGAGGTGGTGTACGACGGCGAAGACCTTGCGGAGGTGGGCGAGCTCACCGGCATGGGGCCCGAGGGAGTCGTCGCCGCCCACACCGGCCAGCTGTGGACCGCCGCCTTCGGCGGGTTCGCGCCCGGATTCGCCTACCTTGTAGGGGAAACGGACGCCCTGAACGTTCCCCGGCGCGGCACCCCGCGGACCGCCGTGCCTGCCGGATCGGTGGCCCTGGCCGGCAACTTCTCGGCCGTGTATCCGCGGCGGTCACCGGGCGGCTGGCAGCTCATCGGGCACACCGCCACGCGCATGTGGGACCTCCAGCGCGAGCAGCCCGCCCTGGTCCGCCCCGGCACCACCGTCCAGTACGTCGCGGTGCGCGAGCTCATTGAGCTCAGCCGGACGGACACGGACCAGGGTGACGGGACCCAGGCTGACGCTGCAGTTGCTGAAACACCTGCCGCCGGCCCCGCACTGGAGGTCCTTTCGCCCGGGCCACAGGCACTTATCCAGGACCTCGGGCGGCCGGGCCTGGGTGACTTGGGAGTCTCCCCGGCCGGCGCTGCAGATACTGCGAGCGCCCGCCAGGCGAACCGGCTGGTGGGAAACCTGCCCAGCGATGCCGTCATCGAAAACGTCATGGGCGGCCTTTCCGTGCAGGCTCGGGGCGAGCTGACGGTTGCGCTCAGCGGTGCGGGCGCGGCGGCGGACATCCGTAGCGAGGGTGGCAGCAGCAGGCCAGCGCCGATGTACGCCCCCTTCCCCCTGCACGACGGCGAGAGCCTCCACCTCGGCGTGCCGGAGGCAGGCCTGCGCACCTACCTCGCCGTCCGCGGCGGGATCGATGTTCCTCCCGTGCTGGGGAGCCGCTCGACGGACCTGATGTCGGGCATCGGCCCGGCCCCGCTGGCCGCCGGATCGGTGCTGCC
>NZ_JBJURL010000138.1:0-3983 GCF_046097905.1 Pseudarthrobacter sp. NKDBFgelt
GCCGCCCGGGCGGCGGAACTGGCCGGCTTCTTCCCGGACAGCACCGTTGTGGCGCGCACGACGGCGGAGCTGCCGCAGCTGATGCCGCTGGCCGACGGCCTGGTGCACTGCACCCCCGTGGGCATGGCCGCCCACCCCGGCGTTCCGCTGGACCTGGAGCTTCTGGAAGGACGCCACTGGGTTGCGGACATCGTGTACCGCCCCATCGACACCGAACTCGTCCGGGGCGCCCGCGCCAAGGGCTGCGAGGTCCTGGACGGCGGCCGGATGGCTGTGGCCCAGGCCGCAGACGCCTTCCGCATCTTCACGGGCCTGGAACCCGATCCGGACCGCATGCGCTCGCACTTCCTGGAGCTCGTGGCCGCAGAAGAGGTGGCTGCCTGATGCGCACCGGAATCGCCACCGTCTGCCTCTCCGGCACCCTGAAGGAGAAGATGCAGGCCTGTGCCATCGCAGGATTCGACGGCATCGAAATCTTTGAACAGGACCTGGTCACCTCGCCGCTGAGCCCGGGGGACGTGCGGGCCATGGCCGCAGACCTTGGCCTGGGGCTGGACCTCTACCAACCGTTCCGCGATTTCGACGGCGTGGCCCCGGACCTGCTGAAGGCGAACCTACGGCGGGCGGAGGCGAAGTTCAACCTGATGTCCCGCCTGGGCATGGACACCATCCTGGTCTGCTCGAACGTCGCCACGGCCACCATTGACGACGACGGCCTGCGTGCCTCCCAGCTGGCGCAGCTGGCCGAACTTGCCGGCGACCACGGCATCAAGGTGGCGTACGAGGCCCTGGCCTGGGGCAAGCACGTGAACGACTACGAGCACGCCTACCGCCTGGTGGAGATGGTGGACCACCCCAACTTCGGCACCTGCCTGGACTCCTTCCACATCCTGTCCCGCAGCTGGGACACCGCGCCGATTGAAAAGCTCAACCCGGAAAAGATCTTCTTCGTCCAGGTTGCGGACGCCCCCCAACTCACCATGGATGTGCTGTCCTGGAGCCGCCACTACCGCGTGTTCCCGGGCGAGGGGCAGTTCGAGCTGGCCAAGTTCATGGGCCACGTGGTCCGGGCGGGCTATTCCGGCCCGGTCTCCCTGGAGGTCTTCAACGACGTCTTCCGCCAGTCCGACGTGGACCGCACAGCCGTGGACGCCATGCGCTCGCTCATTTGGCTGGAGGAACAGAGTGCCGCGTGGCTGGCAGGCAGCGCGGAAGCCGCAGGGGGCGGCAGTGCTGCCTCCCGGCGTCGTTATCCCATGGAACTCGCCACGCTGCCCAAGGTCAGCGAACCGGCGGGCTTCAACTTTGCCGAGGTCAAAGCTGACGATACCGCCCGGCTGGAGAAGCTCCTGGGGCAGCTCGGCTTCGGGTTCGAGGGCCGGCACCGCACCAAGGACGTGCAGCTGTGGACCATGGGCCAGGCGCGCGTGATCATCAACGAGCAGGCGGCATCGCACG
Organism: Pseudarthrobacter sp. NKDBFgelt; assembly: GCF_046097905.1. NCBI lineage: Bacteria > Bacillati > Actinomycetota > Actinomycetes > Micrococcales > Micrococcaceae > Pseudarthrobacter > Pseudarthrobacter sp. NKDBFgelt. The sequence continues at coordinate 1,459 of NZ_JBJURL010000138.1, forward strand.
CCGAACCGTCAATCGCCGCGTTGGGGTTCGACGTCGATTCACCCGTGATTGCCTCCGCCCGGGCCCAGCAGCTCAAGGCTCCCGTGGTTGCCCGCAAGGTCCAGGCCGACGAGGAAGTCTTCCAGGGCATCTCCGCGCCGGACTCAACGGAAATTTTCCTGTGCCAGGGCAGCCCTGACGGCACGGCAGCCTGGACCGGTGAATTCGGGGAAGGCCTGGAACACCGCACTCCTTCCGGGGGGCCGGGTGCCGCTGCGGTCATCGACCATGTCAACCTTGCCCAGCCGTGGCAGCACTTCGACGAGGCCGTCCTGTTCTACACCAGCGCCCTGGCCCTGGAACCGCAGCCCTTCGCCGAAGTACCCAGCCCCAGCGGGCTGGTGCGCTCCCAGGTGATGACCACTTCGGACGCCGCCGTCCGGCTGGTGCTGAACCTGGCGCCGGTGCAGCAGGCCCGCAGCGAAGTCCGCAAGACCTACCAGGAGCACATCGCGTTCGCCGTGGGGGACCTCGTGGCCTCCGCCCGGGCCGCCCGGGACCGCGGCCTCGAATTCCTGCAGATCCCCGCGAACTACTACGAGGACCTGGACGCCCGGTTCGACCTCGACCCCGGGTTCCTGGCCACACTGCAGGAGCTCAACCTCCTCTATGACCGCGATGCCGACGGCGAATTCCTCCACTTCTACACCGCCACGGTGGGCAGTGTGTTCTTTGAAATGGTGGAACGCCGCGGCGGCTACGACGGGTACGGGGCGCCCAACGCCCCAGTCCGGCACGCGGTCCAGTACGACTCCCTGCACCGGACCTGAGCCGGCCCGCCGAACCACTGTCCCCGCCGAACTGCCCAACGAATCACAACGAAAACCAGAAAGGAGCCAGCCGTGCCGGAAGAAACCAACGCCCAGCTTGATACCGACGAGTCTGTGCCGCCCGCCGAGCCGAAGGCCGCACACATGCCCCTGGACCGCGCCATTGAAACCCAGGCTGACCTCAGCGCAGAGATCAACGCCCTGGGCGAAGCCTATGCACGGGCCCTCAAAGAGGGCTCCCCCGCCGAAACCCAGCCGCGGCTGGACTACCCGCCCTACCGCTCCAGCATCCTGCGGCACCCCACCAAGAGCCTGCACCACGCGGACCCGGAAACCATCGAGCTGTACTCGCCGGCCTTCGGCCACCAGGACGTGCACGCCCTCGAGTCCGATCTCACCATCCAGCACAACGGCGAGCCCCAGGGCGAGCGGATCATCGTGGCAGGCCGGGTCCTGGACGGGAACGGCCGCCCCGTTGCGGGCCAGCTCGTGGAGATCTGGCAGGCCAACTCCTCCGGCCGGTACATCCACAAGCGCGACCAGCACCCGGCGCCGATCGACCCGAACTTCACGGGCATCGGCCGCTGCATCACCGGCCCGGACGGGTCCTACCGGTTCACCACCATCAAGCCCGGCGCGTACCCGTGGAAGAACCACCTGAACGCCTGGCGCCCGGCGCACATCCACTTCTCCCTGTTCGGAACCGAGTTCACCCAGCGGATCATCACCCAGATGTATTTCCCGGGCGACCAGCTGTTCCCACTGGACCCGATCTACCAGACCATCGTGGACCAGGACGCCCGCGACCGGCTGGTGGCCGCCTACGACCACAGCCTCACCGAGCCCGAGTGGGCCCTGGGCTACAACTGGGACATTGTCCTGACGGGCCCCAAGCGGACGTGGACCGAAAACGAGGCGCTTGGCGCAGAAAGTGATGAGGAGTAGGGACATGAGCAACCAGACCAAACTTGTCCCCACCCCGGGGCAGACCGTCGGACCGTTCTACGGCTACGCCCTGCCGTTCGAGAAGGACAACGAACTCCTGGCCCCCGGCTCGCCGGGCTCCATCCGCCTGCAGGGAACCGTCTACGACGGCTCCGGCCAGCCCATCCCGGACGCCATCCTGGAAATCTGGCAGCCCGACGCCGACGGCAACATTGTCCAGAAGACCGGGTCCCTGGTCCGCGACGGCTACACCTTTACCGGGTGGGGCCGCGGCGCCGTGGGCAACTCCGGAGTCTTCACCTTCACCACCGTGAACCCGGGCCCCACCAAGCCGGTCCCAGGAAAACCGGCGGCGGCCCCCTTTATCTCCGTGGCCATCTTCGCCCGCGGGCTCACCAACCGGCTCTTCACCCGCATCTACCTGCCCGAGGACACGGAGGCGCTGGCCAATGACCCGCTGCTCAGCTCCCTGGATCCCGAACGCCGCAGGACGCTGATCGCACGCCGTGACGCCGACGGCGGCCTCACCTGGGACGTCCGCCTCCAGGGTGAGGGCGAAACAGTCTTCCTGGACTTCCAGTGACCGGGTCCGCCGGCCTGGGAGATGCGGACGCCTTCGGGGGAGAGGGCGACGCCGGCCTGCTCAGTCCCGTCTCGGCGTCGCCCCTGGTGGGTGCGCTGACGGGTGACCGGGCTGTGCTGGCGGCGATCCTCGCCGTCGAATCCGGCTGGGCCGCCGTGCTGGAGAAGGCGGGCCTGGCACCCGCCGGT
>NZ_JBJURL010000139.1:0-3840 GCF_046097905.1 Pseudarthrobacter sp. NKDBFgelt
GGCTGCTCGGCCTCGGTTGCTGCCGGAGCGTCACCGGCAGCAACCGAGGCCGAGCAGCCCTCACGCACCCGGCGCCCCCGCACCCGCACCCGACGCCGCAACGGTGAAGTGGTGGGCGGCGGGAACGCCGCACAATCCGGCAGCACCGAGGCCTAACACCCTTCATGACTGACACTGTCTGGGCGCCGGACGGCAGCAGCCTGGTGGTCCACGCGGACAACGCGGACTTCCTCCCCTCGCTGCCGGACGGCGCCTTCACACTTATCTACGTGGACCCCCCGTTCAACACGGGCCGGACCCAGCGGCGGCAGCAGACCACCATGGTGGCCAACGCGGACGGCACCGGCGACCGCGTCGGCTTCAAGGGGCGCTCCTACGACACCATCAAAGGCGCGCTCCACCGCTACGACGACGCCTTCAGCGACTACTGGTCCTTCCTGGAGCCGCGGCTCGTGGAGGCGTGGCGGCTGCTGGCGGAGGACGGCACCCTGTACCTGCACCTCGATTACCGCGAGGTGCACTACGCCAAAGTGATGCTGGATGCGATCTTCGGCCGTGAATGCTTCCTGAACGAGATCATCTGGGCCTACGACTACGGCGCCCGGGCCAAGAACCGCTGGCCCACCAAGCATGACAACATCCTGGTGTACGTCAAGAATCCCGCGAAGTACCACTTCAACAGCGCCGAGGTGGACCGTGAACCGTACATGGCACCGGGCCTTGTCACGCCTGCCAAACGCGAACTTGGCAAACTGCCCACGGACGTCTGGTGGCATACCATCGTCTCGCCCACCGGCAAGGAAAAGACCGGGTACCCGACGCAAAAGCCGGAGGGCCTCATCCGCCGGGTTGTGGCGGCGTCCAGCCGGCCCGGTGACTGGTGCCTGGACTTCTTCGCCGGTTCCGGAACCCTGGGTGCGGTGGCCGCAAAGATGGACCGCAGGTTTGTGTGTGTGGACCAGAACCAGCCGGCCATCGACATCATGGCCCAGCGCCTGGGTGCCCACGCCCAATTCACGTCGTTCCCGCCCAAGTAGGTAGCGCTAAGTGTCGTTTTGAGCCCTGAAAACGACACTTAGCGCTACTTAGTTGGGTCAGAACGGACGGATGACGGAGGTCCCTGACCCCAGTTCCTCGATCCGCGCCAGGACGTCCGGCTCGGTGAGGTTCTCCCCCAGCAGGTTGGGTTTGCCGGTGCCGTGATAGTCCGATGATCCGGTAATCAGGAGGTCGTGCTTGCCGGCGAGCCGCCGCAGGAACCGGCGCCCCTCTTCCGGATTGTCACGATGGTTGATCTCCAGGCCCGCCAGGCCGGCGTCGATCATCTCCTGGTACACCCGCTCACCTACGATCCTGCCGCGGGAGGACGCCACGGGGTGGGCGAAGACAGGGACCCCGCCGGCGGCACGGACCAGTTCGACGGCGATGGCCGGCGCGGGTGCGTAGTGCTGGATGAAGTAGCGCGAGCGTGAGGTGAGGATGGAGGCAAAGGCCTCGGAGCGGTCCTCCACCACCCCGGCGGCCACGAGGGCGTCCGCGATGTGGGGCCGGCCGAGGGTCGCGCCCGGGGCGACATGGTGGATGACGTCGTCCCAGGTGAGGGGGTAGTCCTCCGCAAGCAGGGTGACCATGCGCTCGGCACGGGTATGCCGCGCGTCCTTGGCCTTGGTGATTTCCTCCAGTAGTCCCGGATGCTTCGGGTCGTGCAGATAGCTCAGGAGGTGGACGCTGATGCCCTCCTCCGTCCGGCAGGAAACCTCCATCCCGGGGACCAGGGCTACTCCGTGCTCAACGGCCGCAGCAGAGGCCGCATCCCAGCCCGCCGTGGAATCGTGGTCCGTCAGCGCTATGACGTCCAGGCCCGCGCGGGCGGCGGAAGCCATGACGTCTGCGGGATTCTCGGTGCCGTCCGAGACATTGGAGTGGGCATGCAGGTCGATCCTCACCTGTCCAGACTAGTTGACCCGGCGTTCACCCTGCGTATGCCCGGCCGCAACTCCCCGGTACCGGCCCCGCCCACACGGGGCTCCGCCTGTTCGCGCAGCCGCGGAGCTGGTGAGACGATGGTGCGGTGAAAGATGCCGAAAACACCCCCACCTCTGCTTCCCAGCCGTTGGAGGAGCGCGTCAACAACCGCTCGCAGCGGCCCAGTTCCGACGCTTTCAGGGCCTTCATGGCCGGCAACTGGGCGCCCGCGAGCCAGGAGCTCCCGGCACGTGACGCCGTAGCCGGCTACGCCTCGGCCCGGCGCAGGGCAATCTCCGGACAGTTCAAGGGCGAACGCCTGGTGATCCCCGCCGGCCCGCTGAAAGTCCGCTCCAACGATTGCGACTACCGTTTCCGCCCCCACTCCGGATTCGCGCACCTCACCGGGCTCGGCCTCGACCACGAGCCTGATGCCGTCCTGATCCTTGAACCGGTCGGGGAAGGAAAAGGCGACGACGGCGGCCACCACCGGGCGACGCTCTACTTCCGGCCGCTGGCAGGGCGGGACACGGAACAGTTCTACGCAGACTCCCGGGCCGGCGAGTTCTGGATCGGTGCGCGTCCCACCCTGGCCGAGTTCGAGGCACGCCTCGGCCTGGCAACGGCACACATCGACCAGCTGGAGACAGCCATCACCAAGGACGTGGGCGCCCCGGAAATCGGCGGCATCTCCATCCGCCTGGTCCGCAAGGTGGATGAGAACATCGACGCGCTGGTGGACACCGCCCGCTACAACACGGCAAAGGACCCGGACAACCTGGACCTCGCCGTCCTCGATGCCCTGGACGAAAAGCTGAGCGAAGCCCTCTCCGAACTGCGCCTGCTCAAGGACGACTGGGAGATCGAGCAAATGAAGCTCGCCGTGGCTGCCACCGTTGAAGGGTTCGAGGAAGTAGTGAAAGTCCTGCCGCGCGCCCTCACGCATGCCCGCGGCGAGCGCGTGGTGGAAGGCGCCTTCTTCGCCCGGGCACGCGAGGTGGGGAACGAGCTGGGATACGACACCATCGCGGCCTCCGGCAACAACGCCACAGTGCTGCACTGGACCCGCAATACCGGGAAGATCCACGCCGGAGAGCTCCTCCTGCTGGACGCCGGCGTGGAAGCGGATTCCCTGTACACGGCGGACATTACCCGCACCCTTCCCGCCGGCGGCGTGTTCACCGACATCCAGCGCAAAGTGTACGAAGCGGTGCTTGACGCGGCCGACGCCGGGTTTGCCGCCGCGCAGCCCGGGGCGAAGTTCCGCGACATCCACACCGCAGCCACCACCGTCCTGGCCGAGCGGCTTGCGGAGTGGGGGCTCCTCCCGGTGACGGTGGAGGAGGCCATCAGTCCCGAGGGCCAGCAGCACCGCCGCTGGATGCCGCACGGCACCAGCCACCACCTGGGGCTGGACGTCCACGACTGCGCCCAGGCCAAACGGGAACTCTACTTGGACGGCATCCTCACCGAAGGAATGGTCTTCACCATCGAACCCGGCCTGTACTTCAAGGCCGAGGACCTGGCGATCCCGGAGGAATACCGCGGAATCGGCGTCAGGATTGAGGACGACGTCCTGATGACCGCTGACGGCCCGGTCAACCTGAGCGCTGCCCTGCCGCGCAAGGCCGAAGACGTGCAGGACTGGATGGCGGGCATCTACCGCGAAGCCGACGGAGCCCCGGAAGCGTAAGCAAAGATGAAAAAGCGGGGCTGCCGGAACACATGTTCCGGCAGCCCCGCTTTTGTTTGCCCGTCAGGCCGCTGCGGGCTATTGCCGCGGCTCGCCCGGGTGCTGCTCAGGAGCGTGCCCGGGTGCGTCCGGCTGGCCGTCAACCCGCTGCCCCTGCGGGGCTTGCTGGCCTGCGTCCGGGT
>NZ_JBJURL010000013.1:0-65911 GCF_046097905.1 Pseudarthrobacter sp. NKDBFgelt
GCCGCGTGGCCGCCTGAGCCGAGACGGCCTGTTGCGCCCAGTGCCCGCGCAATGCCCGCTCAGTGCCTGGGGCTGCCCGCCAGGCGTCCCTTCAGTCCCGCCGCTCCCCACACGGCCAGCAGCAGCGCCACCAGCAGCAAGCCGGCGTCGCCCAGGTCGATGGATCCCAGCCACACCGTCAGGGGATCCTCCAGCTCGAAGGCGGCGTTGGCGAACCCGCCCAGCGTGATCACCGCGATAAACAGGGCGGACACCGCTGAGATGCCGGTGACCACGGCGTTGAAGCCCAGCCGCCGCTGCGGGTTGTCCAGGGCAGAACGGTACATCCGCATCATGGCCACGCCGTTCAGCGAATCGCAAAGGGTCATCGCGGCCGTGAACGCCAGCGGCAGCGCGAGGAGCGCGAACGGCGGCACCCCCGCCAGCGAGGCCGCCGTCGTCATCATCAGCAGCCCGATGGTGGTGGCAGTATCGAACCCCAGCCCGAACAGGAACCCAATCACGTAGATGTTCCTCGGCCGCCGCACCCTGGACAGCGGCCGCGCCAGCAGCCGGGCCACCAGTCCCCGGGGCTCAAGGTCGCCGGGGTCCACCGCCGCCCCGGCACGGGCCCGGCGGTATGCCCGCGCCGAACGCGCGAAGGCCGAACCGTTGAACAGGCCCATGGCCAGCAGGAACAGCCCGGAGACGCCGCTGCCGATCAGCCCGAGCACCAGGTTGCCCGTGGTTCCGTCCTGCATGAATTGGCCCACCATGCCGGCTCCTGCAATGACCAGGATCCCCGCCAGCGTCACCACCGAACTGTGCCCGAGGCTGAAGGCGAAGCCCACGCTCACCGGGTCCTGGTGCTGCGCCACGAATTTGCGCGTCGAGTTGTCTATCGCGGCGAGGTGGTCCCAGTCGTAGCTGTGCTTGACGCCCGCCAGGTAGGCCGTGAGCACAAGCCCCCAGACGAGCGGCTCCGCACCGGATCCGGCGGCGTTGCCGGTCAGCAGGAGCACGACGGCGGCCGCGTGCAGTGCGGCCACGGCACCGAAGGTGAACAGCAGGCGGGTCCGCAGCGGGAGTGCCTCCCGGTCCCGGTACAGCGTGGTGATGTTCGTGATGGCTGTCATCAGTGCTTCCTCAGGTTCAGCGGTTCCTGCCCGTGCCACCGTTTCCGGAGGAGGGACGTGCAGGCAGCAAGCAGGTGGTTCAGTTCCCCCGTGCTGTTGGACAGGGCGCGCAGCACCAGTCCGGTTGTCCCCAGGGCCGTGCGCGTCAGGGAGACGCCGGCACGGGCATCGTGGTCCAGAGTCAGTGCGTGCAGGTGGTCGGCGAGCGCCTGGTCCACCCGGGGGTCCACCACCAGCAGCGAGCCCACGTGGCTGAAGCCCTCCATGAACCCCATTCCCCTGACATCGCCGGCCGGCGGCCGAATCAGGAGGTTGTCCAGGGCCAGGAGCCGGCTTCCGTCCGGTCCCTCCACCCGGACGCTGGTGCGCAGCCGGACTTCCTCGTAACGGAAGGCTGCCCCGTCCGGCGACCATCCCGGAGTCACCACCTCAGCCATGACCAGGGACGACGACGGCCGCACAGTGATGTGCGTGTGCTGCCGGTAGCTGGCCTCCCGGTAGGCAATCAGCTGGTCCGGCATGAGCTCCAGCCGGGCCCCCTCCCCCAGCCGGACAGCCATCCGCTGCTCGGCAAAGGACCCGGGAGTCCGGTACACCTTCGTGGCCGACTGGGTGGTAAGAAGCAGGTCAGCCCCGTCCTGGACTTCGACATCGATCAGAAACAGATCAGCCCCCAGATATGCCCCGCCAGGATTCACGACCACATAACAAACCTGCCCGGAGTCATCAAGATAGTGAGGGCGAAGCACGCGAAGAGCACCCTCATGAAACTGGTTCCGGGCAATGGTCCTGCCGCCCCGCTCGCTGAGGACAAGCTCCAGCCGCCCTCTCACTGGGCGATGAGCGGTCGCGGATGAAGGGGGCCGCGGCGTGGCGGGCACCGCGGAGCGGGCACGGCCCCCTTCATCCGCGGGCGCCGCCCACGGCGAGATGACGGAACTGCTCGGAGTCATGACGCGAGGTCGAGCATCAGGACGTCGCGCCGCACCCATTCGATGACAGCTTCCAGCCCTTCGTCTGTCTTGAGGTTGGTGAAGCAGAAGGGCTTCTCGCCCCTGAACTCGCGGGAGTCCTTTTCCATGACTGCGAGGTCGGCGCCGACGTGGGGTGCGAGGTCGGTTTTGTTGATGATGAAAAGGTCGGACTTGATCATGCCCTGGCCGGCCTTTCGGGGAATCTTTTCGCCCTGGGCCACGTCGATGATGTAAATGGAGAAGTCCACGAGCTCGGGGCTGAACGTGGCGGAGAGGTTGTCGCCGCCTGACTCCACGAAGATGACCTGCAGGTCGGGGTGGCGGGCTTTGAGTTCCTCGATGGCGGCGGTGTTCATGGAGGTGTCTTCGCGGATGGCGGTGTGCGGGCAGCCGCCGGTTTCGACGCCTATGATGCGGTCCACGGGGAGGATCCCGTTGGCGGCGAGGATCTTGGCGTCCTCGATGGTGTAAATGTCGTTGGTGATGGCGGCCATGGAGATCTCACCGCTCATGTGACGGGTGAGGCGCTCCACGAGCTGCGTCTTGCCCGCCCCGACGGGTCCGCCGATGCCGATTTTGATGGGTTCAGCCAAGGTTCCTCCTGAATTTATAGGCCGGTATTTACAAACACAGTCAGCTCATGAACATCCGGGCACGTTGGCGTTCGTGCCGCATTTGTGAAATTTCCAGTCCGGGGGTGACGGCCCCGAAGTCGTCCGGCGTCAGGTGCGGTATCCGTTCGACGGCGGCAGCAACGCCGTCGGCCGCCTGGCGAAGCAGCCGCTGCCCGGCGTTCTGGCCGAGCGGGATGGCGCGGACGGCATTCTGCGTCAAAGAGGTGACGGTGGCGAAAAGGTAGGCGGCGAGCGCTTCCGGCAGCGGCACCCCCAAAGAGCGGGCGACGACGGCGAAGGCCAGTGGCTGGTGCCCCGCGGCCAGGCCGGTGGTCACCAGGTCCCGGTACAGTTCCAGCCCCGGCGACGGGAAGACCTCCGCCCCGATCTCAAGCAGCCGCAGTCCCATCTTGACGCTGGCCTCCCGGACCTGCCGCGGCAGCAGCGAAGCGGACAGCAGCTCATCCAGTTCCCCAACGTCCCACCCCTCGTACAGGAACCGGATGCCCAGCCCGTCAGAGTTGGAAAGCGACTGGGAGATGAACGCGGACAACCACACTCCAAAAGAAGCCTCATCACGGACCACACCGGCGTCGACATAGGTCTCAAAACCAAGAGAGTGAGCAAAGGCCCCAGTAGGAAGCGCGGAGTCAGTGAGCTGCTGCAGCGCCAGCTGGTAGTCAGTGACTGTGTTCAGCATGGCGGAAAGGCACAGGCATGACGCGTTCCTGGCGGGTATAGGGCGCACCGACGCCTCGGAGGTAGTCCTCGACCGTGTGGTCATAGGCGCACACCATGACCTCGGCCCCGTACTCCGAAGCACCGTCAAAGAACTGGGCCTGGAGGTGCCGGTTGCCGAGGGAGTGTGCCACGACGCCCATCTCGTGGACGGTCCGCGGCGCGATCACCAGGATGTCGGTAGGCAGCACGGACACCACGATCATGTTGGCGTCCTCGACGTGCAGGATGTCGCCGTCGCGAAGGTCGCCGGAGCCGGACGGGAGCCGGATGCCGATTTCCTTGCCGTGGTCCGTTGTGGCTCGTTGGATCCGCTTGACCAGCTGGGCGCTGGGAAGCACCACTTTCTCCTGGTGCAGGTTGGCATAGGTGTCCGGGTCCGGGAGTTCGTGCAGGTTGCCGAGGACTTTGTCGATGATCACTTGGGTCTCCGAGGGCTTGGAAGGAATCAGAAGAGGAAATAGCGCTGGGCCATGGGCAGCACGTCGGACGGTTCGCACGTGACGTCTTCGCCGTCGACCTTTACCTGATATGTTTCCGGATCCACCTGGATGTCGGGGGTGGCGTCGTTGTATTTCAGGTCTGCCTTGGTGAGGGAGCGGATGCCGGAAACTGGCCGGATGACCTTTTCCAGCCCAAGCTCGGCGGGAACACCGGCGTCGATGGCGGCCTTGGACAGGAAGGTGATGGAGGACTGCTGCACGGCCTTCCCGAACGCAGCGAACATGGGCCGCATGGTGCGCGGCTGCGGGGTGGGGATGGAGGCGTTGGCATCCCCCATCAGCGCGTACGCGATCTGCCCGCCTTTGAGCACCAGCTCCGGTTTCACGCCGAAAAAGGCAGGATCCCACAGGACCAGGTCCGCGAACTTGCCCACCTCCACGGAGCCGACGGAGTCCGCGATGCCCTGCGCGATGGCCGGGTTAATGGTGTATTTGGCCACGTAGCGCTTGAGGCGGAAGTTGTCGCTGCCCGCACTGCCGTGCGCCCCGCCGTCGTCATCTGCCGTATCCGCGGGATCTGCCAGCACACCGCGCTGCTTCTTCATCTTGTCCGCCACCTGCCACGTGCGGGTGATCACCTCGCCCACCCGGCCCATCGCCTGGGAGTCCGAGGACGTGATGGAGAAGATCCCCAGGTCCTGCAGGACATCCTCCGCGGCAATGGTCTCGGCGCGGATGCGGGAATCGGCGAAGGCCACGTCCTCGGGGATGTCGGGGTTGAGGTGGTGGCACACCATGAGCATGTCCAGGTGCTCTTCAATGGTGTTGCGCGTGTAGGGAAGCGTGGGGTTGGTGGACGCCGGCAGGACGTTGGGCATCCCGGCGATCTTGATGATGTCCGGTGCGTGCCCGCCTCCGGCACCCTCGGTGTGGAAGGTGTGGATGACACGGCCGTTGATGGCGCGGATGGTGTCCTCCACGAAGCCGCACTCGTTGAGGGTGTCCGTGTGGATGGCCACCTGCACGTCGTACTCGTCGGCCACGGTGAGGGAGGTGTCGATGGAGGAGGTGGTGGAGCCCCAGTCCTCATGCACCTTCAGCCCGATGGCGCCGGCGCGGATCTGCTCAGCCAGGGGTTCGACGGCGGATGCATGGCCCTTGCCGAAGAGCCCGATGTTCATGGGGAAGCCTTCGGCGGCCTGCAGCATACGCTGGATGTGCCACTTCCCGGGTGTCACGGTGGTGGCTTTGGTGCCTTCTGCCGGGCCGGTGCCGCCACCGATCATGGTGGTGATGCCGCTGGTCAGCGCCGTGGGGATCTGGTCCGGGGAGATGAAGTGGATGTGGGTGTCCACTCCCCCGGCCGTGAGGATCTTGTGCTCGCCGGCAATGATCTCGGTGCTGGCGCCGATCACGATGTCCACGCCGTCGGTGATCTGCGGGTTGCCGGCCTTACCGATCTTGAAGATGTGTCCGTCCCTGATGGCGACATCGGCCTTGTAGATGCCGGTGTAGTCCAGGATGACGGCATTCGTGATGACGGTGTCCGGGATGTCCTCATCCCGGGTGACCTGGCCGTTCTGGCCCATGCCTTCACGGATCACTTTGCCGCCGCCGAAGACAACCTCCTCGCCGTAGACGGTGAGGTCCTTCTCGATCTCGAGGAACAAGTCGGTGTCCGCCAGGCGGATGGCGTCGCCCGTCGTCGGGCCGTACAGGTCCGCGTACTGCCTACGGGGAATCTCGAAACTCACTGGATGTCCCCTTCCGGACGGGTCCCGCCGTCGAGCTTTCCGTTGACGGCATTGCTGAGCCCGTACACCTCGCGGGTTCCGGCCAGTTCGATCAGCCGCACGGTCCGTGAATCCCCCGGTTCAAACCGTGCCGCGGTTCCTGCGGGAATATCCAGGCGCCGCCCGTACGCGGCGTCCCGGTCAAAGTCCAGCGCAGCGTTGGCCTCGGCAAAGTGGAAGTGCGAGCCCACCTGCACGGGCCGGTCGCCGGTGTTGGTGACCGCAACCTCGCTGGCCTCACGCCCCGCATTGGCCGTCACCGGCTCGGACCGGAGGACGTACTCTCCTGGAATCATGGCCTGCCCTCTCAGCGGATGGGATCGTGGACGGTGACGAGCTTGGTGCCGTCAGGGAAGGTTGCCTCGATCTGCACGTCGTGGATCATTTCGGGCACGCCTTCCATGACGTCCCCGCGCGTGAGCAGCGTGGTGCCGTAGCTCATGAGGTCGGCAACGGTGCGGCCGTCGCGGGCACCCTCGATCAGTTCGTAGCTGATGATGGCCACAGCCTCGGGGTAGTTGAGCTTGAGGCCGCGGGCCTGACGGCGCCGCGCGAGGTCGGCGGCCACCACGATCAAGAGTTTTTCCTGCTCACGCGGCATCAGATGCATGTTGGGTCCCTTCAACTGGCCGCTTGCGGCGGCGTGGGACCCACAGTAGGTTGCGGACGTTTCCGCCACGTTTCAGGTTTGTTATGCCCGGCTCTCCACTCACCGGGCGCCGGTGCGGGCCGCTGAATTTCCCCAGGTTTATATCCCTGCCCCAGGAGGACGACGGCGCGTCGCCGGGACACGCCGTCGTCCGCACCAAAAGGTGGGGAGACTCAGCGGCGGGACCCGGCAAAGCCAGCGGCGGGCGAAACCTAGGGTGCGGACTCGCGGACCTTCAGCTGGAACCCGGCTTCGATGTGCGCTGCCTGGTCCCCCGCCTCGCGCCCCTCGATCCGGTCGATCAGCAGGCCGATGGAGCGTTCCGCGATCTCCTCCATGCCTGGGGAAACGGTGGTCAGCGAAGGCGATGCGAACCGGGCCTCGTCGATGTCGTCGAAACCCGCCACCGCCACATCCTGGGGCACCCGGACCCCGCGGATCAGCAGTTCGTGCATGGCGCCCAGCGCCAGGACATCGTTCAGGCCGAACACGGCGTCGAACTCCACACCCCTGTCCATCAGCCCTGCTACGGCGGCGGCGCCGTTGTCACGGCGCCACTCGCACGGGGCGATCAGCGCCGGGTCAAAGGGAACGCCCGCCTCATCAAGGGCCTTGCGGTAACCGTTAAGCCGCAGGCCTGCGCTGCCGGCGGACTCCTCCGGATGCGCACCGATAACGGCAATCCGGCGGCGGCCTCCCGCCAGCAGGTGGGCGGCCAGGTCGGCAGCGGCCTCGCCGTTCTTCATGGTGACCAGGTCGAACCGGGGGTCCAGGATGTGTTCACCCAGCAGGACCAGGGGTTTCTTGCCCAGGCGGTCGGCGATGGCGTCCGCGTCGATGACCAGCGGGGTGAACAGCAGGCCGTCGGTGAGCTGCCGGAACGGGCCCTGTAGTGCGTTCAGTTCCACCCCGCCCGCCGCGTCCGACTGTTCCACCAGGACCCGGTAGCCACGACGGGAGGCGGCCTTCATCAGCCTGGAGGCAAGTTCGGCGTAGTACGGGGCTGAGAGGTCGGACAGTACCAGGCCCAGCATCCTGGTCTTCCCTGAGCGCAGGCTCCGGGCTGTCAGGTTCGCCTCGTAGCCCAGCTCTGCGATGGCGTCCTGGACCCGTTTCTTGGTGGCAGGGCGAATGAACTCGTAGTCATTGAGCACGTTGGAGACAGTCTTGAGCGACACCCCCGCCGCCCGCGCAACGTCATTCATGGTGACCGCCATCGTGGCTCCTTTAGGTGGTTCCGCCAGTTCCTGCCATACATCGTTGCAGACGTTGGCAGCCATGCCGCAAACCGCCGGTCACACACGCCCGCGGCGGAAAGACCTAAAAACTGCGGGTCAGCCCTTCGCCGCTTTCGCGGCTGCCTTGGCTGCCTGTTTGCTGGCCCGCACCTTGGCGAGGGATTCCGGGTCCACAATGTCGGCCACGGAGAGATACGACCCGTCCTCACCGTAGTGGCCGGCGGCTTCACGCCACCCCGGCGCCTGCAGTCCGCACTGCTTGCCGAGCAGGGCAAGGAAGATCCTGGCTTTCTGCTCGCCGAAGCCGGGCAGGGCTTTCAGCCGGCGCAGCACCTCGGCGCCGTCCGGGTTGCCCCTGGTCCAGATGGCGGTGGCGTCGCCGTCCCACTCGTTCTGCACGGTTTCGGCGAGCGCCTGCACGCGGGCAGCCATCGAGCCGGGGAAGCGGTGGACGGCCGGCCGTTCCTTGAACATCTCCACGAAAGCGTGTGGATCCTGGGACGCGATGGCCCCGGGCTCCACGGATCCGATCCTGGTCCTGATTTTCTCCGGACCGGCGAAGGCCGATTCCATGGTCACCTGCTGGTCCAGCAGCATGCCTGTCAGCAGCGCGAAGGCGTCCTCGCTCAACAACTTGTCCGCGGCGGGATCGCCCGTGATGTGCAGTTCCATGCCGCCCATCCTCCCAGAGGAGGACCGCCGTCGTCATACCCTCCCCTCCCCGGGGGAGTTTTTGTCCAGATATGCAGGGTTGTGGGCCGTTTATCTCGGCATATCTGGACAAAAACTCCCGGACGAGGCTACTGGTTGACTGCCAGCCGGATCATGGACCAGGACACGGCCGGCAGGTCCGCGGTGAGCCTGCCGCCGTCAGTTTTGACCGTGACGTTGTCCGTGGGCAGGACCGACGTCGAATCATCGGCGGTTGCCTGCCAGTACGGGTCCTTGTTGGCGTACGTGACGGCTTCGAGGACCCGCACGTTGCCCAGGCCGGACACCACGGCGTCGAGGCTGAGCGCATCAGTGGCAGAGCGGTTGACTGCGAAGACCACGGCTTCCCCCTTGCCGGCGTCGTACGTTGCGACGGCGGACACGGCGGCGAAGTCTGGGGTCTTGCCGCCGCTGGCCAGCGGGGATTCGACGGCGAGCTGAAGCACCGTCCCGGAGGCGTGGCGGGACGTGAGCGCGAACGGGTGGAAGGTGGTCTGCTTCCAGGCGCGGCCGCCGGGCTCGGTCATAATGGGCGCGATGACGTTCACCAGCTGGGCCAGGCTGGCTGAGTGGACGCGGTCCGTGTTCTTGAGCAGGGTGATCAGCAGGTCACCGACGACGACGGCGTCCGCCACGGTGTAGGTGTCCTCAAGGAGGACCGGGGCAACCGGCCAGTCCTTCCCGGTGGGTGCGCGGGACTCGTCGCGGCTCATGTGCCACACGTTCCACTCATCAAAGGAAATGTTGACCTGCCGGGTGGACTTCTTCACCGACTTCACGTGGTCGATGTGGCTCACGATGTCATGGATGAAGGCTTCCATCCGGTGCCCGGCGGAGAGGTGCTCCTGCAGGTCGCCGAAGTCCTCGAAGTACTGGTGGGCCGAGATGAGGTCCACAAGGTCGTACGTCTCGGAGAGGACAACACGCTCCCATTCACCGAAGGTGTCCATGGTGGGCCCCGAGCTGCCGCACGCCACGAGTTCCAGGTCCGGTTCGATCATCCTCATGCCGCGTGCGGTGTCTGCGGCCAGCCGCCCGTATTCGAGGGCGTTCTTGTGGCCGATCTGCCACGGGCCGTCCATTTCGTTGCCGAGGCACCACATCTTGATGCCGTAGCCGTTCTCCGCACCGTTGGCCCGGCGCTGGTCCGAGAAGGCCGTGCCGCCGTCGATGTTGCAGTACTCCAGCAGGTCAAGCGCTTCCTGCGTGCCGCGGGTGCCTAGGTTCACGGCCATCATGGGTTCGACGCCGGCCTTGGCTGACCACTTGGCGAATTCGTCCACGCCCACCAGGTTGGGGTCGGTAGAGTGCCAGGCGAGGTCCAGCCGTACCGGACGTTTGTCGGCGGGACCAACTCCGTCCTCCCAGCGGTAGCCGGAGACGAAGTTGCCGCCGGGATATCGGACTGTGGACACTCCGAGTTCACGGGTCAGTTCCAGCACGTCGCTCCGGAAGCCGTCCTCGTCGGCCGTCGGGTGCTCCGGCTCGAAGATTCCGGTGTACACACAACGGCCAAGGTGCTCCACGAAGGCACCGAAAGTGCGCCGCCGGACCGGCCCCACCGTAAAGGCGGGGTCCATGGTGATCCTGGCGGTGGCTGGTTCTGCAGCGGTCACGAAAACATCCTCGCTTCTCATTTTGTACAACGTTATAGAAAACATTCTTGGGGCTACCGCGGCAGGAGTCAAGGGTCCGGACGCAAACCGGAAGTGGACGCAGGCCCGGGAACTGCGCGGTTCTATTCGCAGCCCACCTGCGGCAACAGGAAAAAGGGGACGCCGGCCGGATTCCAAGTAGTACCTAATCTGAAAGTCGGGTACTCCTTACGCATTCTCCGGGGTGAATCGCCGAACTAAGTTCTTCTCAGAGACAAGATGTCGTCTGACTCGTAGTACTTGTCTCACGAGGGGGGTGTGAGACTGCAATGCACGCACAAAACATAAGTTCGGCTTTCCCGGCCCGCAGGGCACGGGTACTAAACGGGGCCGGCGACGAGGAGGCCTTTGAGACCAAGGCCTCTCCCCCAGCCGTCGCCGGCCCTCTACATGTGCGGAAGGGCGGGGGCCATCGTCCGGCCCAGCCCGGACCGGCAGCTCCCGCCACGGCGGACGAGGCCGGGCATGCGGACAGCGGCACCCAGGACGGACTCCTCCTCGATCTGGTGAGCGGGACGCACAGCCTGCGCGAGTCCCTGGATGTGCTTGCCGCCGCAGCCGTCCGGACCATTGTCAGGGCCACGGGCCTGCAGATTGAATGCGGCGTGGTGGTGCACCAGCCGAAGAGGAATTCGGCCGTCACAGGCACATCGGACGACGTTGTGGAGCTCCTGGAGTGGGAGCAGCACGCTGAGGAGGGCCCCCTGCACGAGGTGCTGGCCGGCCACCATCCGGTAGCCGTGCTCCAGCGCAACGGGGATTTCCGCTGGCCGCGGTATTCCACGCAGTTGCAGCTGGCAGGGTTCGGCAGCGCGATGGGGATCAGGCTTCGCGTTGCAACCGATGCCGACGGCGACGGAACCGGCGCGGCTGACACACCTGCCGCCCTGGCCTTTTTTGCCCAGGACGCCAAGGCTTTCCCGCTGCAGGTCATCGCGGAGGCCCGCGGCTTTGCCGGGCTGGCGGCAAAGAGCCTGGAAGTGGCCGTCAACCTGCATTCAGCCAGGTCCACGGCCACGGACCTGCGCTCAGCCCTGGACAGCCGGACCTCCATCAATGTCGCCTGCGGAGTGATCATGGCCCAGAACAGGTGCTCCTACCACGAGGCTTTTTCCATCCTGGCCAAGGCGTCAAGCCACCGCAACATCAAGGTGCGCAGGGTGGCCGAGGACATCCTGGACAAGCTGCCCGAAGGGCCGCCCCGCGCACACTTCGGGCACTGAACACGGACTTCGGCCAACACCCCACCCTGGAGTTTTTGTCCAGATGTGCAGGCTTGAGAGGCAATTAGGTCGGCATATCTGGACAAAAACTCTTAGGGTTGGCTAGATCCCGCCTGCCAGCTTGTAGTAGGCGGCGTTCCAGTTCAGGTCCTTCTTGAACTGCCGGATGGTGGTGCCCTCGTCGATGGTCAGCAGTTCGGTCTTGGCGATTTCCGCGAAGTCCTCGAACACGTCCATGCCCACCTGCGTGGACAGGACGGTATGGTGCGCGGCTCCCGCCGTGAGCCAGGCGGCGGCGGAGGTGGCGAAGTCAGGCTTGGGCTCCCAAAGCGCGCGGGCGACGGGAAGGTTGGGCAGCGGCTGGTCCAGGGGGACCACGTCGACGGCGTTGGCCACCAGGCGGAAGCGGTCCCGCATGTCCGAAAGGGCCACGACGACGCCCGGGGAGGCATCGGCGTCGAACACCAGGCGGACGGGGTCTTCCTTGCCGCCGATTCCCAGCGGGTGGATCTCCAGCCGGGGCTTCGCGGCCGTCAGCGAGGGGCAGACCTCCAGCATGTGCGCGCCCAGGATCTTCTCGGCGCCCGGCGCCAGGTGGTAAGTGTAGTCCTCCATCAGGGACGCGCCGCCGGGCAGCCCGGCACCCATCACCTTCGCGGCGCGGACCAGGATGGCGGTCTTCCAGTCGCCCTCCGCACCGAAGCCGTAACCGGCCGCCATCAGGCGCTGGACGGCCAGGCCGGGGAGCTGGCGGAGCGCACCCAAGTCCTCGAAGGAAGTGGTGAACGCGGCGGAGCCGTTGGCTTCCAGGAAGCTGCGCAGTCCCAGTTCGATCCGGGCGCCGTAGCGGAGGGAATCGTGCCTGGCGGCGCCTGCGCGGAGCTCCGGAACCACGTCGTAAAGGTCCTGGTACTCGGCAACAAGCGTGTCGACGTCGGACTCGGCAGCGCCGTGCACGGCGTCGGCGAGCTCGTTGACCGACCAGGTGTTAACCGCGACGCCGAAGCGCAGCTCCGCCTCGGTCTTGTCGCCTTCGGTGACGGCGACGTTGCGCATGTTGTCCCCGAAGCGGGTCAGCTTCAGGGTACGGACGGCGGCCCAGCCTGCGGCGGCGCGCTGCCAGGAACCCACCTGGCGGGCCACCTCGGGGTTGGAGACGTGCCCCACCACGGTCTTCCGGGCAATGCCCAGGCGGGACTGGATGTAGCCGAACTCGCGGTCGCCGTGGGCGGCCTGGTTGAGGTTCATGAAGTCGAAGTCAATGTCCGCCCAGGGCAGCTCCACGTTTGCCTGCGTGTGCAGGTGCAGCAGCGGCTTGCGGAGCAGGTCCAGGCCGGAGATCCACATCTTGGCCGGAGAGAAGGTGTGCATCCAGGCGGTGACGCCGATGACGGAATCATCCGAGTTGGCCTCAAGCGCGGTGCGGCGGATGGCGTCGGAGTCCGTCAGCACCGGCTTCCAGACGATCCTGACGGGAACGGCGGAAGAAGCGTTGAGCTGGTTGGCGATCTCCTGGGACTGGGCGGCCACCTGCTTGAGGACATCCTCGCCGTAGAGGTGCTGGCTGCCGGTGAGGAACCAGACCTCGTAGCCGTCAAGGGAAGTGTTTGCTGCGGTGCTCATGGTTTTTCTCCTGCGAAAGTTCTGGGAAGGTGCTGCGGCCGACTACTGGCCGTAGACGTTCTGGTAGCGGGCGTAGAGGGAGTCGATGTGGCCCTGGTCGATGGCAAGGGGTTCGCCAAGCTGCCGGGCGATGTGGACGGTGCGTGCCACTTCCTCGCACATCACGGCTGCCTTCACCGCGGACTTTGCGTCCTTGCCGATGGTGAACGGCCCGTGGTTCTGCATCAGCACGGCCGGCGAATGGGAATTCTTGAGCGTCTCCACGATGCCGTGGCCTATCGAGTCGTCGCCGATCAGCGCAAACGGACCCACCGGGATGCTGCCGCCGAACTCGTCGCTCATCATGGTGAGCACGCACGGGATGGCTTCGCCGCGGGCGGCCCAGGCGGTGGCGTAGGTGGAGTGCGTGTGCACCACCCCGCCCACCTCGGGCATGTGCCGGTAGACGTAGGCATGCGCCGCCGTGTCCGACGACGGCGACAGCTCCGGGTTGCCCCACTCACCTGTTGCGTCGCCGTCCACGGGCACGCCGTAGAGATCGGTGACCACCATCTGTTCCGGCGTCAGGTCCTGGTAGGAGACGCCGGAGGGCTTGATGACCATGAGGTCGTGGCCGGGAACCCTGGCCGAGACGTTGCCGGCGGTCCACACCACCAGTTCGTAGCGTGTCAGCTCGGCGTGCAGGGCGCACACTTCTTCCCTGACGCGGGTGATGGTTTCCAGGATTCCTGCTCCGGCGCTCACGCGGGCACCCCTGCCGTGGCGCGGACCGTGGATCCTGCCGTGGTTCCGGGAAGCACTGCTCCGGCAGCCCTGCGCTGAATGGCCTTGAGCCGGTGCATCACATCGTTGCTGCCGCGGCCGAAGTAGTCGTGGAGCGTCTTGTATTCCTGGAAGAGCTCCTCGTAGGCGGCCACGTTTTCCGGGATGGGGGTGTACACCTCGCCGGGTTCGGAACCCATGGCGGCAGCGGCCTCCCGGATGTCCGTGTACTTTCCGGCGGCGACGGCCGCGTGGATGGCCGAGCCGAGCGCCGGTCCCTGGGCAGAGCCGATGGTTGAGAGCTGCAGGCCCGTGGCGTCCGCGTAGATCTGCATCAGGAGCGGGTTCTTGAGCAGGCCGCCGGCCACGATGAACTCTTTTACGGGGACGCCGGAGCTGCGGAAGGCGTCCACGATGGTGCGGGTGCCGAAGGCCGTGGCTTCGAGCAGGGCGCGGTAGGTGTCCTCGGGACGGGTGGCCAGCGTCTGCCCCACCACGATCCCGGACAGTTCGTGGTCCACCAGCACGGAACGGTTGCCCGAGTGCCAGTCCAGGGCGATGAGCCCGTGCTGGCCGATAGCCTGGCGGGATGCCAGGTCGGTGAGGTATTCGTGGATGCCCAGGCCGGCTTCCCCGGCGGCGCGGTGATATTCGGGGGGCACGCCATACTTGGTAAACCAGCCGAAGATGTCGCCGACGCCGGACTGGCCGGCTTCATAACCCCAGAGCCCGTCCACGATCCCGCCTTCCACCACACCGCACATGCCGGACACTTCGCGCAGCTCGGTGCCGTTCATGACGTGGCAGGTGGAGGTACCCATGATGGCCACCAGCTGGCCGGGATCGACTGCCTTTGCCGCCGGCGCGGTGACGTGGGCGTCCACGTTCCCCACGGCCACGGCGATGCCCTCCGGCAGTCCGGTCCAGGCGGCGGCCTCGGCGGTGAGGTACCCGGCGGCGTCACCGAGCCGGCCGATGGTGTGCTCGAGCTTGGCGCTGACGAAGTCCTTGAACTGCGGGTTCAGTGCAGCCAGGAAGTCCTGGGAGGGGTAACGGCCGTCCTGGTAGATGCCTTTGTACCCGGCCGTGCAGGCGTTGCGGACGTACCGGCCGCACAGCTGCCAGACAATCCAGTCGGCAGCCTCAACCCAGTGGTCCATCTCGGCGTAGGCTTCGGGGTCTTCCTCAAGCAGCTGCAGGCCCTTGGCGAACTCCCACTCGGAGGAGATAAGCCCTCCGTACCGCGGCAGCCAGTTTTCGCCGCGTTCGGCTGCCAGCTGGTTGATCCGGTCGGCCTGCGGCTGCGCCGCGTGGTGGCGCCAGAGCTTGACGTACGCGTGGGGGCGGTTCCGGAAGCGGTCCAGCTCGCTCAGCGGGGTGCCGTCGGACGTGACCGGCACCATGGTGCAGGCGGTGAAGTCCGTGGCAATTCCGACGACGGCGGCCGAGTCGATCCCCGCCTCCGCCAGGGCGGCGGGAACCGCGTGGCGCAGGACGCCGCGGTAGTCGTTCGGCACCTGAAGGGCCCATTCCCCAGGGAGGCGGACGGCTTGGCCGTCGGCACCCCGGCCTGCCACATCTTCCGGCAGGACATCAGTCACCACGGCGTGCGGGTAGTCGTACACACCGCTGCCGAGCTCCTTGCCGTCGCGCACCCGCACCACCACGGCGCGGCCCGACAGTGTTCCATAATCCACGCCGATGACAAACGAGTCCGGAGCGTCCACTGCGTCCATAAGAAACTTCCTCCATAGCTGCCGCCACTTCGCGGCTGCACTTAATTGTGAGCGCTAACAAGATGGAAGTCAACAGCCATGTCGGCGCCCGGACGGAGGCGGCGGGAATGATGGCAGCCAAGCTTCGGGCAGAGCCCGCCGGAGACTGGACAATTTGCAAACGACTGGGCCGCCGCCAACCTGGGTAAGGGCAGGAAGACTGGAAGAAGCTGCGACGGGAGGGGAAGCCATGGAGGGCGTACGCGCAGCCGCGGACACGGAAACTCCCGCGCCAGGAGCCCGGCACCCCTTTCCCGTGTGGGTAGCCGGCCCCGTGTCCACGGGCCTGGGCCTGGCAGCCCATCTGGCCGCCGGCGGCCAGGCGCCAGCGATCCTCATCCTTATCGCTGTGGCCGCCCTGCTGGGCATGGCCGCTGCGATGGCCGGGCGGCGCCGCTTTCCCGGATGGGCCGTGCTGGTGGCGGCCGGCGTGGCGCAGCAGCTGCTCCACCTGGCCTTTGCCTCGTTTTCCACTGCCAGCGGCTTCGCCCTCCCGGACCACCACGGCGGGGCGCCTGTCCCGGAAACACCTAATGCCGGCGTGCCCACCGCGGAGGCGTCAGGCGCCGCCCACTCGCTGCACCTGATGCTGCACTTTCATGTTGCCGCGGCGCTGGCAGCCGCAGCTGTGACCACGCAATGGACCAGGGTGGTTTCCGTGATGCGGCGGAGACGCAGGTCAGGTGGCGAGCGTGCCCCTGGCGATGCTGACGCTTGAGTGGGCGGGGTTGCCGTCGACAGGTTCATCGGAGACATCCACAATCGGGTACTCCGAGATCTCCAGGCCGGCCGGCAACTGGAAAGTTCCGGAGTCGGAGTTCATGACGCCCAGGCTGACCAGGCGCGAAAGGTCGGGCGCGATCAGCCACACCTCCTGGTAGCCCTGCGCCTCGTCCTTGCTGAGCCGGACCTCCAACGCACGGGAGCCGTCCGCGGCTTCCACCACCCTTGCTGAACCGGCGGCGGAGTACTTGGGCAGCGGCGCCAGGTCGGCCTCGGCCAGCGGTCGGGGCGCCTGGTTGAGGGACCACACCGCTCCGGCAGTCACCAGGACCGCAGCTGCGGCAGCGGCCATCCACGGCCCTGGACGCTGCCACCATGCGGCGGACCGCCGCTTGGCCGGACGGGACGCCGCCCTGTCCTGCAGCGACACAGGCTCGGCGAGGCTTTCGCGTTCCGCGGCGGGTTCCGCCTGCCGCACATCCTGGCCAGCGCCCTGCCCGCCGCTCCTGGCATCCCCTGCGACGTCACCCGCAGCGGCTTCCCCCGGCGCCCATCCCGGCCGGACAGTGCCGTAGTGTTCCCTGATGCCGGCCAGGGGATCGTCGTGCACGGATTCGGAAAGCCCCAGCTCCCGGTGGATCCCGGCCCACACACCAGGGCCCGGCACTTCAAGACGGCCGGTTTCGGGCGGTGTTTTGACCGCCTCTACGGTGCGGCGCAGTGCCGCAAAGTCCGCCGCGCATTCAGGGCAAACCTGCAGGTGATCCCTGGTATTGCCGTCCTCCCAGTCCTTGTACAGCGCGAGGAGGCTTAACTCTTCCGGATCAGGATGCGGCATGGTTTACCTCCAATCTGTTTCTCAGGTGGGACAAGCTGCGGCGGATATGGCTTTTGACCGTACCAAGGGGCAGGCCGAGTTTTCTTGAAATCTGTTCGTGCGTCAGGTCATCGTAGAAGGCCAGCTTCATGATGGAACCCTGGGGCTCGCCGAGCCGGTCCAGCTCACCGTCCAGGAGAAGCCTGTCAGCCAGGAGCTCGGCGTCTTCATGGCCGGTACCCGCTTCGTCGGCCATGCCGGCCCCGGCCACTGCCACGGCTTTCCTGACTTCCCGTGCCGAGGCCGACAGGGTGTCCGAGATGACGTTCCGGGTGATGCCGACAATCCACGCCGGCAGCCGGGCCACCTGGGGATTGAACGTGCTCCGGGAGCGCCACACCCGGATGAAGACCTCCTGCGTGACGTCGTCGGCCGCGGAACGGTCCGGCAGGGAACGCAGCGCCAGGGTGTGGACCAGCGGGGCAAACTCCCGGTAAGCGGCCGCCAGGGCATGTTCATCGCCTGCCAGGAAGGACGGCGTCAGGCCGTCTTCCCACCCCGGCGGAGCCTGGTCGGGAGGTACCAAACGGGGCTCCTTCGCGGCGTCGGTGGCGACAATCATGGCAGGATCACCGCTCACTCCAGGACCGCGGTGACAATCACATTGTCGCTGTAGTCCATTCGTTCGTCCAGCCACTCGCCGCCGCACGTAATGACTTTAAGTTCGTGGGGTCCGGACCGCCGGAACACCGAGCTTCCGTCGAACCGGTCCTTGGCCATCAGCTCAACGCTCACCACGCGGTAATTCAAGGCGGGCGCGCCCTCGCGGCCCACCTGCACCAGCGTTCCCGCGGCCACGGACTTCAGTGCGGAGAACGGCGCATTGTCCGACTTCGTGTCGATATGCCCCGCGATCACGGAGGTGCCGGCCGCTGCACCCGGCGCGGGGCCGAAACGGTACCAGCCGGCCCGGTCGAACGCATCAGGAATTTCCATCGCTCCACCATCGGAGACCCCCACCGGCACCACCGGCATGTCGATGAGGGTGCCGGCAACAGCGAGGGAGACCGGGACCGGCGCCGCACCCACCGCAGCCGGGGTGGCGGCACGCACGGGAATGTCGGGGATTGCCGCCGGGCTGGTGGGCGCCGTTGCAGCTGCCGGCGCCGGGCTTTCGGGTTGGGCGGGCTGCGCGGCAGCTGCCTGGGTGGCAGGCGGGGCTGGGGATGATGCCGGCAGGGAAGGGGCGGCCGCGCACGAGGAAAGCATCAGGGCCCCGGCAAGCAGGACTCCCGCGCCCGGGAAAACGGAGGACCGACGGCGGGACTCCCCTGCCGTCGTCGTACCTGTTTCCATGTGTCCGGCTTTCATCGTGCCCGGCCTTTCTCTCGGCAGGCCTTGGAAGGAACCTGCATCAGGGATGGGAAAAGCGGCAGCCGCCCGGCACTCGCCGGGCGGCTGCCAGTGGTGCTACTCTGCCCGGCGGGCGGAAACGGTGCGGGCTACGCCCACGCCGCCGAGGAGCAGTGCCAGGGCTGCGGCGCCGAAGCCGACCATGAGGGCGGTGGAGTCCGCCGGAGCGGCAACGGTGGAGCCGTCAAGGGCACCCGGTACTGAACCCGGAGCGGAGTGCAGGCCCTCGATGGTCTGCACGGCGAGCTGCAGGTTCGAGTCCGCGAGGCTGCCCCAGGCGTACACGATGGTGTGCGTGCCTTCGGCGATCGTGACGTCGGCCGGGCCGATGACCGGGTCAGTGGTCCCGGTGGCGGCAACCGCTGCCGGAACGGTGCCGGGGTCCAGCGTCAGCGTCTGCTCGTTCGGGTTGGCGAGGTTGGTAATGACGGGGGTACCGCCTGCCAGGACATCGACGGCGGGAGCGGCAGCGGTGTGCCGGACGGTCAGCTTGCCCTTGCCTGCCTCGATCTGGGAGACGTCATTGGTGAAGAGGTTGGCAGTGGGGTTGCCGGCTGCATCGAGGTTGGCAACGGCGGTGTAGTTGCCGTTGGCGGCCAGTGTGACACTGACGGGGCCGATGACGGCCGCGGAAGCGTCGGCGGCATCCGAGGCGGTGATGGCGAGTTCGTAGGCGCCTGCGGGCAGTGCCAGCGGGCCGGCCAGGCTGCCGGGGGTGAAGTCATCGAGGGTCCGGTCACCGTTGACCCAGACGTCGACGGTCAGGCCCGGAACACCGTGGAGGACGGACAGCTGGGCGTCCCCCTCCGCAGCCTGGGCCGGGCCGGCGAGAGCGATGGCTGCTGCGATTGCCGCTGCACCGGCGCCTGCTGTGAAAATCCTGTTGCGCATGTCTATCTCCATTGATCGGCCCGCCTCGCGGGCATTTTTTGCTTACACCTCTACTACCGGCGCAGCATCGGAGTTGGATGCACGTGCATGGAAAATTCTTTTAATTATTTTTTGCGCCCCGCACCTGGGCGGGCCCAGTGCCCACCATGACCGCGGTTACGGGGCGGCCTCCACAGGCGGGGCGGTGCTGGCGCGGAGGACCAGTTCCGGCGTGACCACGGTGGAGCTCGCTGCGGCACCGGCCTCGATCTCCTTGAGCATGATGTCCATGCAGCGGCGGCCCAGTTCCTCGAAGTCCTGCCGCACCGTGGTGAGCGGCGGGGTGAAGTACCCCGATTCCGGCTGGTCATCAAAGCCCACCACGGAGACGTCGTCGGGCACCCTGACCCCCGCTTCGGCGAACGCGCGCAGCATGCCCAGGGCCATCTGGTCGTTCCCCACGAAGAGTGCCGTGGCACGGCGATCGGCGGCGAGCTTCCGGCCGGCGGCATACCCGCTGCCGGCACTCCAGTCGCCCTGCAACAGGAGGTCGTCCTTAAGCCCGGCACCCAGGAGGGCCTCGCGCCAGCCCTCCGCACGCTCCGAACCGTCGATCCAGTCCGGGGGCCCTGCCAGGTGCCCGATCCGGCGGTGCCCCTGCCCGATAAGGTGTTCGACGGCGAGCCGGGCGCCGCCGCGCTGGTCCACCATGGCCCCGCTGACGTTGCTGTTGCCAAGGGACCCCACGGCCACCACGGGCACAGGCAGCCGCATCTCATCCAGGGCAAGCAGGGTGTCCGAGTGCGGCACCAGTACCGCAATCCCGTCCACGGCCTGGTCCATGAAGTGGCTCACGGCGTCGGCAATGGCATCCCGGCTGACCTCGCGCAGGGCGGCGATGCTGACGAAGTAGCCGGCGTTCCGCGCCGCCTGTTCCACGCCCAGGAGGGTGTTGGCCGGCCCGTACTGTGACAGTTCGCTGGCCAGGACACCGATGGTCTGCGAGCGCCTTGTCACCAGGCTCCGGGCAGCGGTGTTGCGCCGGTACCCCAGTTCGGCGATGGCCGCCTCAACCTTGGCGCGCGTCGCTGCGCTGACGTTAGGGTGGTTGTTGATAACCCGGGAGACGGTCTGGTGGGAGACGCCTGCCCGGTCCGCCACGTCTTCCAGGCGCGGCATCCGCCCCTTGCTGCTTTTTGCCATGTGCCCATTCTGCCCGCCGGTTGGCCCGGATACCCTGGTTGGCCTGGACACTGGAGATCCTGGCTTGTTTGCGGATGCGGGACAGGGAAAAGAAAACGTCCCCGGCGTCCTGTCGCCAGGATGCCGGGGACGTACCACTCTTCTCTCAAAGAGTGGGCCCTGTGGGGCTCGAACCCACGACCCACGGATTAAAAGTCCGATGCTCTACCAACTGAGCTAAAGGCCCCTGCCGGATGGGTTCGCAGCGTGTGTGCGGGCCACCCGGCCCAATCCATTTCTGGACGTTAATACTCTAACCCATGGTTCCGGCGGGTTCGGACGGAGCTCCCGGTCAGCCGCCCGCCGCGGAATCCAGCGGCGGCGGGGAGGGCGGACGCTCGATTTCCCCCTCGGCACAGGAGTAGCGTGGGGGCATGAGTGAGCAAGCAGGATCCAGCCAGTACGGCGGCGCGAACCGGCACCACAAGCCAAAGCCCTTCGCTCCCATCGACTTCGAGCCCTTTGCCGGGGGCGCGGATCCCGCGCGCATCTCGGAGGCCGCCCACCTTGCCGCCCAGGCACTGGTCCGCCACGGCCGTGACAGCGACGATCCCGTGGTCACCGAGCGCCTGGTGAAACTTGCCGATGAGCAGGGGCTGGAAGCCATTGCGGAAATGTGGGCGGAGAGCCCGGCGCGTTCACTGCCCGGCGCCCTGTGGCGCCTGTACGCCCTGCGTGCGGCCACGGTCCAGGACCCGGAGCGCATCTCGGTGTACTTCCGGGCCGGTAAGGATACCGCGCAGGTATCCAACGTGGTGGCCGGGGCGGCCGAGCCGCCGGGCGCCGATGAGATGCGGAGCATGGCGGACGCCATCCTTTCCGGAGCGTTCGACGGCGAATTCGACGTTGCGCTGGAACGTTCCGCAGCGTTTTGCCGGGTTGTGGCGCTCGGCCAGGCAACCATCGCCGATGGTGCCGAGCATGGCAACGAGGCGCACGCCAGCAAACTCACGCGGAACTCGCACCAGCTGGTGAAGACCGCAGAGGACCTGGAGCACGCCGCGAATGCGTGGCGGCTGGGAGAACTCGACTGAACCAGGCGGCTGCCCCGCCCTTGCCCCATCTGTCAAGATTGACTTGCGCCAGCCAAAGTAGAAAACTGAAACCGGTGCCGAGCCGCGAAACCCCCGGGCTTCAACAATTAGCCGCCTAGAGCGGCCTACCGCCGAGAGGCGTATCCGGTTCGGCACCATTTTCATGCCCGGCGCCCGGCCCGGTTCCCCCTCCCGCACCTCCCAGGCCGGTTCCCGGCACATTTTTCCGGGGCCTCGCAGTGCTGTTTACAGGTGCCCAGCCGCGGGCCGGTAGAGTTGGGCTCAGTTGCCCGCCGGGGTCAAGTCACACGGCAGCAACCTCCCGCCCTGTACTTTTCCCGGAGACCGGTAAACACGTGAAGCTGCGCCTTTTTCCCCAGGAGCCCGCCGGGCTGAACCTCCTTTCGCAGCTGGCCCAGCAGATCGTGCTGGCCAGCGCCACCCTGGCGGAAATCCTTGGTGTCCCCGCCGCCGAGCACGGCAAGCTCGTGGAGGACATGCACAACCACGAGGCCAGGTCCGCTGAACTGCACTTCGCCCTCCTGACGCACATGCGCACCAGTTTCGTGAACCCCCTCCCCCGCGAGGACATGTATGCGCTCTCCCGGTACCTCAACGAGGCAATGGAAAAGATGGACGCGGCCGCCGAACTGGTGGCCCTGTACAAGCTGGAGCGGCTGCCCAAACGTGCGGCCGACCAGCTGGAGATCATCAGCCGGCAGGCCGAACTGACAGTGGATGCCATGCGCCGGCTCAACAACCTGGACGATCTCGAGGACTACTGGATCGAAATCCTCCGCCTTGCCCAGCGCGCCGAGAGGACGCACCGGGTGTGGGTGGCAGACATGATCAAGGACATGAAGTGGGCCCAGTACTCCCGTAACCGGGACATCGCCAACCAGCTGGTGGAAGTCACCAAGGACATGCGGCGGATCGCCACCCAGGTGGGCAGCATCATCGTCAAGGAATCCTGAGGTGACTCCGGTCATCTTCGGATTCGTGGTCCTGCTGGCCGCGGCGTTTACGTTCCTCAATGGCTTCCGTGATGCTTCCACTTCCGTGGCGCTTGCAGTGCGGACCCGGGCACTCACTCCCAGCGTGGCGGTGCTGCTGGCGGCCTTCTTCAACTTTGTGGGCGCCCTGCTCAGCGCAGGCCTGGCCGTGGCCGTCAGCCAGGCCTGGATCAGCCTTCCATCGGGCAACGGGGGCCTGAGCATCCTGGTGGCCGGCCTGGCGAGCGCCTGCGCGTGGGGAATCCTGTTGTGGTGGCGGGGCATTCCGGCCTCCTCCACGCACGCCCTGGTGGGCGGCCTGGCCGGGGCGGGACTGGCCAGCCTGGCGGTGGGCGGCACCGGCGTCGGTGGTGTGGACCAGTCCCTGCTGTTCCAGGTGGTGCTGCCGCTGGTACTCTCCCCTCTCGTTGCCTACAGCGGCGCCTTCATGCTGGTGTATCCGGCCACGTGGGCGGCGCGCCACACACAGCCCAACGTGGTCAACCACCGCTTCCGCCGGAGCCAGGCCATCGCTGCCGGGGCCGTCGCTTTCGGGCATGGCCTGCAGGACGGGCAGAGGGTGAGCGCAGTGCTGCTGCTGGCCCTGCTGGCGGCAGGGTATGCCGACCCCGGCACCATACCCCTGTGGGTGGTACTGCTGTCCGCCGTCATGATGGCTGCCGGGACCTTGTTCGGCGGCTGGCGGATCTCGCACACCATCGCGTACAAGATCACCCGGATCGATCCCCTGCGGGGCTCGGTGGCCCAGATCTTCAGCGCGGTGATGCTCTTCGTGGGCGCCATCGGGCTCCACTGGCCGCTGTCCACCACGCACACGGTGACCGCGGCGGTCCTGGGCGCAGGCGAGAACCAGCATTTCTCCGTGACGAACCGGAAGCTGGTGATCCGGATCGTGGGGCTCTGGTTGCTGACCCCGCTGGCCACGGCCGCACTGGCGTTTGTGCTGGCGCTGGCGATGACCCCGTTCGCACGCTAGGTCCACGGGACCGGCCCCGGGTTACGGGTTCACTACGGTTGCCTCCACTTCCTTGTACAGCCGAAGTCCCGTGACGTAGATTCAAAAGTGGGTCCCCAGCATTCCGAAGCCACAACAGCAGTAGGGGACAAACATCCGCCGCCGGGTGCACGGCCGCGGACAACGCCGCTGCAGCATATCGGCGGCCAGGACGCACACTGTGGAAAAGAGCAGGCATCGTGTCTACTTCGAATCCCCGGCACTCCCCACCCCAGCCACGCCAGCTGCGCTGCGAAACCTGCGGTACGGAGCACCAGCTGACCATCCATGCCATCAGGGCGATGGGGGCAGCCAACGGGGACCTGGTCACCGTCTCATACACCTGCAACGACTGCGGGCTGTTCAGCGAGCACCTCGCCTACGCGGGGGATGTTGCCGCGGCCCTCCACCAGGTCCGCTGGATGGCCAAGGTCATCATGTTCGGCGATGACTACATCCACTGTGGATTCCCGCTGGAGGAGGCGGGGCTGGAAATCGAAAGGCTTTGCTACCGGAGCAGCAACAACGGCGGCAGCCTGAACATGGTCTGCCTGCCAACGCGGGTCCTGCGGTGCCGGTGCGGCTTCCAGCTGGAAGTCCCGGAGTAGCAGCACGCCTCCGCAGCATGACCTACGTGGCTGCGGGAAACACAGGAGGGCTGTCCAGCAGGGCTGTTGCCAGCTCCTCCGGCGTCATGTTCGCCGCCTGGAGCAGCGCACCCTGGTCCACCCCGTGGCTCGCCGCCTGCCGGATGGCCTGCCTGAGCGACTCGTGGGCGACGTCGAGCTCCCACTGGACGGTTTCCAGGTACGAGCTGGTGCGCCATACCGCGGAAACGTAGTCCTCACCGGCCGCAACGGCGGATCCGGCGAAAGACGCAGGAGCTGCGGCCAGCCCGGCGTCGCCGGAAGAAACCGGAGCCCCCGCGCCCTCGAGGGACACAGGGGCAGCGGTGTACAGATGCTCAAGGGGATCGTTCTGCTGGACGGCATCCGCGGTCCCGGGCCTGGAAACTCTAAGCTGGCGGCCTCTGCGGCCGGTTGCCATCTGCGTCAAGGGAAAACTCCTAAGCATGCTATTTACTAGTTTCCAAAGTATCTAGTTCAGCGTACTAAATGCTTGGGCTTCTGGCCAGCAGCCTTTTTCGAACCTTGAATCTGCACCGCAGCGGGCCCGTGCCCCTCCCCGAGGGCCACCTGCATCTGTGGCTTTACCCGAACCGGCCGGAGACGTAGTCCTCAGTGGCCTTCTGGACGGGGTTGCTGAAGATGGTCTGGGTGTCCCCCACCTCAATGAGCTTGCCGGGCTTGCCGGTGCCTGCGATGTTGAAGAAGGCGGTGCGGTCCGAAACCCGGGCTGCCTGCTGCATGTTGTGGGTGACGATCACCACGGTGTACTGGTCCTTGAGCTCATTGATGAGGTCTTCAATGGCCAGCGTGGAGATGGGGTCCAGGGCAGAACACGGCTCGTCCATGAGGATCACCTGCGGTTCCACGGCGATGGCCCGGGCAATGCAAAGCCGCTGCTGCTGGCCGCCGGAGAGGCCGGAGCCGGGCTTCTCCAGGCGGTCCTTGACCTCGTTCCACAGGTTGGCACCCTTCAGGGAGCGTTCCACCAGGACATCGGCCTCACCCTTGGAGATCTTCTTGTTGTTCAACTTCACGCCCGCCAGCACGTTGTCGCGGATGGACATGGTGGGGAACGGGTTGGGCCGCTGGAACACCATGCCGATCTGCGAGCGGACGGTGACGGGGTCCACGCCAGGGCCGTAGAGGTTGTCCCCGTCCAGCAGGACCTCGCCTTCCACACGGGCACCGGGGAGGACCTCATGCATGCGGTTCAGTGTCCGCAGGAACGTGGACTTACCGCAGCCCGAGGGGCCGATGAAAGCAGTAACGGACTTGGCCTCGATGTTGATGGTGACGTCCTCCACGGCAAGGAAATCGCCGTAGTAGACATTCAGGTCCTTGACGTCGATGCGCTTAGACATGGTGTTCCTTCACTAACTGGGTATGAATTGAAGTCTGGCATCCGGACCGCGGGACCGGAAGGGGGCGGGGAAGCCCGGCCGTCAGCGGCCGGTCTTGGGGGCGAAGATCCTGGCAATGAGCCGTGCCGCGAGGTTGAGGACCATCACCAGGATGATCAGCACCAAAGCGGCACCCCAGGCGCGCTGCGACGACGGGTCGGGGTTCGCCGGCGAGGTGGGGTTCAGGATCTGGGTGTAGATGAAGGTGGGCAGCGACGCCATCCAGCCGCTGAACACGTTCGAGTTGATGCTGGTGGCAAACCCGGCGGTGACCAGGATGGGCGCCGTCTCGCCAATAACGCGGGCGATCGCCAAGGTGACGCCCGACGCGATGCCGGAGATCGCCGTCGGAATCACCACCTTGAGGATGGTGCGCCACTTGCGCACGCCCAGGGCGTACGCCGCTTCGCGCAGTTCGTTGGGGACGATCTTCAGCATTTCCTCGCTGGAACGCACTACCACCGGGATCATCAGCACGGAAAGCGCGACGGCGGCCACGGCGCCGGTTTTGGTTCCCGGGCCCACCACGGCGAAGAAGAAGGCCGCCGCGAAGAGGCCCGCCACGATGGAGGGGATGCCGGTCATGACGTCCACGAAGAACGTGATGGCGCGGGCCAGGCGTCCGTCGTTGCCGTACTCCACCAGGTAAATGGCGGTCAGCAGCCCCACCGGCACGGAGATGATGGTGGCCAGCAGGGTGATCTGGATGGTTCCCAGCAGCGCGTGGTAGATGCCGCCGATGACCGGTGCGCCGTCCTCAACTGCACGGTTGTCGAAGACTCCGGTGACGCCGTTCATGGAGGTGGTCATGAAGCCGGGTGCCAGAAGGCCGGGGATTCCGTTGACCAGGACAGTCCAGATCACCGAGAAGAGCGGGAGCAGTGCTATGAGGAAGGAGCCCACCACCAGGCAGGTGGCCAGCTTGTCCTTGGCTTTGCGGGAGCCTTCGACGGCGGCGCTCCAGGACACCAGTCCGACGGCGAAAAGGATCGCCGAGACGATTCCCCAGCCGAATGCGTTGAAGCCCACCAGCGCCAGGATCGCTGCGCCGGCGATCAACGCTGCGGCCAGGACCACGTAGGGGGCGTACTTGGGCAGCTGCCCCTTGGTGAGTGCCGAGCGCTTGCTGCGCACGGGGGTAAGCGTGGAGGTCATTTAGTTGGCTCCCGAGAATTCTTTGTGCCGGGTGATGATCCAGCGCGCGATCATGTTCACGGCCAGGGTGATGACGAACAGGACCAGGCCTGCGGCGATCAGGGTGCTGACCTTGAGCCCGCTGGCCTCCGGGAAGTTCAGGGCGATCTCAGCGGCGATGGTCTGGTTTCCGGACTGGATCAGGCTGGCCGTGAGGGCGCCGGAGGAGAGCACCAGGGCCACGGCCATGGTCTCGCCCAGGGCCCGGCCCAGGCCAAGCATGACGGCGCTGATGATGCCGGGGCGTGCGAAGGGCAGGACGGACATCTTGATCATTTCCCAGCGGGTGGCACCCAGCGCGAGCGCCGCTTCCTCATGCAGTTTTGGGGTCTGCAGGAAGATTTCCCGGGAAAGTGAGGTGATGATGGGAAGCACCATGACGGAGAGCACGATGCCCGCGGTAAGGATGGTCTTGCCCGTGGCGGAGGCAGGTCCCTGGAAGATAGGCAGCCAGCCCATGTTCGCGGCGAGCCAGTTGTAGGCCGGCGAGATTTCCTTTGCCAGGAAGGCAGCTCCCCACGCGCCGTAGACCACGGACGGAATAGCTGCGAGGAGGTCCACAAGGTATCCCAGTCCGGCGGCCAGTCCGCGGGGCGCGAAGTGGGAGATGAAAAGAGCCACGCCGATCGCGATCGGGGTCGCGATCACCAGTGCAATGGCTGCTGCGATGAGCGTGCCGATGACGATAGGCCAGATGTAGGCAAAGAAGCCTTCCCCGCCCTGGATCTCGGCGGCGGGTGCGGTGAGTGCCGGGATGGCCTGGACTACCAGGAAGAGTGCGACGCCGAAGAGGACGGCAAGGATAAGGCAACCGGCGGCCATGGCGGCACCGGAAAAAATCTTGTCCCCGGCGCGGCCAGCGCCCTGGTTACCAGTCAAGGTGGTGGCGGTCATTCGACGGCCCTTCGATCGTTTACTGACACTGAAAGATGCTGCGTTCAAACCGAAGTTCCCCGCACTGCCTCTCGGCAGGCGGGGAACCCGGGTTCGGTGCGGTACTTAGGACTTGACCTTGATGGACTCGATGGCCTTGGTTGCCTTCTCTGCCAGGTCAGAGGACAGCGGAGCAGACTTTGCCGAATCTGCGGCGGCCTGCTGGCCTTCCTCGGAGACTACATAGGTTTCGAAGGCCTTGACCAGGTCAACGGTTTCCTGGCTTTCGTAGGTTGAGCACACGACGTGGAAGGAGACCAGGACGATCGGGTACGCGCCCTCAGAGGTGGTCTTGCGGTCCAGCTTGATGGACAGGTCGTTGGCGGAGCGTCCTTCAACCGGCGTGCCCGCATCCACTGCCTTGGCTGCGGCTTCTGCCGAAATCTCGGTGAAGCTTTCGCCCACCTTGATCTGTGCAACGCCGAGGGTTCCGCTGACCGCAGAGTCGTCCGCGTAGGTGATTGCGCCGGGGGTGTCAGTGACGGTCTTGACCACACCGGACGTGCCCTTGGCGTTCTCGCCCTGCAGGGATGCAGGCCATACACCGGATGCCTTGTCAGTCCAGGCCTCGGGTGCAGCAGCAGCCAGGTAGTCGGTGAAGTTGGTGGTGGTGCCGGAATCGTCGGAGCGGCTCACGGGGGTGACCTTGAGGTCCGGAAGGCTGACACCTTCGTTGAGCGCAGCGATGGCGGGGTCGTTCCAATTGGCAATCTCGCCGCGGAAGATCTTGGCCACGGTGGCCGCATCCAGCTTCAGCTCGGTGATGCCGGGCAGGTTGAACGCGATGGCGATCGGTGAGATGTAGACCGGGATATTGAGGGCGCCATCAGGCCCGCACGTCTCCTGGGACTGCGCGTATTCCTCGTCCTTCAGGTAGGCGTCGGAACCGCCGAACTGTGCGGAACCATCCAGCAGCGCCTTGCGGCCTGCGCCGGAGCCATCCGGTGAATACTGCACGGTGGCGCCGGAGTTTGCGGCGGCAAACTCGGTCTTCCAGGCGTCCATGGCCGCGCCCTGCGCGGAGGAGCCGATGCCCGTCAGCGTGCCGGTGACATTGGAACCTGAAGTCTGGGTGCCTGCCGGAGCGGTGCCCGTGGCGTTGTCTGAACCGCAGGACGTAAGCGCGAGTGCGCCGACTGCAAGAACAGCGATAGCCGCGTGGCGGCCGAAGCGGAGTGCCTTCACTAGATGTACCCCTTCCAGGGATATTCAGGTGCGCTGCAGGACGGAGAACCCTGCTGCGCGATGCGTAGGTTTTGTACCTTCAACGAAGTTAAGCCCCGCAGGTAACGGGATGGGCGGACCAAAGTGAACGGAGGATTAACGACGGCGGGATATTGGCTGACAAATGCCCGGTCACCATTGCGCAGATCACATGTCCGGCCGTAGTGCAGCGGCGCCAGAGAGGGCGCCAAGGGAAAAGTGCCTGCCAGCAATAGACTGGACGGCATGGCTCCCGCAGCAGGACTTTCAGCAGGCAGGCGGTTCCTGCGCGGCCGCTTCCGCACCGGCATGATCCGGAGCCGTAACTCGCTGGTTCCGGCCATCCAGATGACGGTCTGTGCCGTGGGCGCGTACGCCTTCGCTGAATATGTCCTGGGCCACTCCGGCCCCCTCTTCGCGGCTACATCATCGCTGATCGCGCTTGGTTTCTCCCGGGAACCCCGCCTGCGGCGGGTACTGGAGGTGGGCCTGGGCTGCACCATCGGCATCGCGGTGGGCGACCTGCTCCTGCACTGGCTGGGCGCCGGAATCTGGCAGGCCGCCGTCGTCCTTTTGTTTTCCATCCTGCTCGCCAGGTTCCTGGACAGCGGGAACATCTTCACCACCCAACTGGCCCTTCAGTCGCTGCTGGTGGTGCTGCTGCCCGCACCGTCGGGTGGTCCGTTTACCAGGAGCATCGATGCCGTAGTGGGCGGACTCTTCGCCCTGCTGGTGACCATCCTGGCCCCCAAGGACCCCCGCCGTGAACCCCGCAAGGACGTCCAGAAGCTGCTGCATGAGCTGGCCGAGGTGCTGCGCGAGTGCGCCGGCGCACTCGTCAACAGCGACTCCACCCAGGCGTGGCATGCCCTCATCCGGGGCAGGAACTGCCAGCCGCTGGTGGACGGGATGCGCCAGTCCCTGCGGGCTTCGGGAGAGGTGGCCACCCTGGCGCCCGCCTACAGGAGGCACCGGTACGAGCTGGACCGGCTCAAACAGTCGCTCGACTTCATTGACCTGGCGCTGCGGAACAGCCGGGTGTTCGCCCGCCGCCTGACCAGCGCCATCAACCACGCGGCGTTGTCGGACGAGGCAACAGAAAACATCGCGGAGGTGCTGCAGGAGACCGCTGCCGCCATTGATGAGCTTTCGCTGGGGCTGGCAGAAACGCACGACGGCGTCCGCCGCGCCCACCTGCGGAGCGCCCGCCAGGACCTGAGCGAGATCGCCCTGCGCCTGCATCCCAAGCTGCTGGAGGTGCAGCGGCTTGAGGGCGAGACGGTGGTGATGCTGTACCGGCCGCTGATGGTGGACCTGCTGGAGGCCACGGGGATGGATGCCCGCGAAGCCCGGGACGTGCTGCCCGCGCTCTAGGTGCTGGCCTCCCGCACATCGTTCGCATAGCGCAGGCCCAACTGTTCCCGGGCCTGGTCCAGCAGCTCCATCACCTGCACGGTTTCGGTCCAAGGCATCAGCGGGCTTTCCTGCAGGCCGGCGCGGATGCAGCGGGCTGTTTCGCGCAGTTCGTGGATGAAGCCCTCGGCTTCTTCGTGGAAGTCCTCCACCTCGATCCTGCCGTCCAGTCCGCAGATCTCCAGCGTGCGCGGGTTATAGAGCGGGGACCCGGTCCGTATCCAGCCTCCTGTTCCACTGATGGTTGCCATGCCGGGACCGGCAGCCCGGAGCGAGGAAGTGAGCTGGGCTGCAGCCCCCTCCGGGTACTCGAGTGTGAGGGTGTTTTGGACATCTACGCCGTCCTGGTTCAGGTGGCCTTGGGCCGTGAGCCTTTGGGGGAAGCCAAGTGCCGCAACTGCCCAGGTCAACGGGTAGACCGCGAGGTCCAGGAGTGCACCGCCGCCAGCCGCAGGGTCCCATAGCCTGTCCGCAGGATCATAGGCTGCGGGAAAGCCCAGATCAGCCTGGACCCAGCGCACCGTTCCAATGGTGCCGCCGCGGATCAGCTCCAGGGCACGGCGGGTTGCGGGCAGGAAGCGCGTCCAGACGGCCTCCATCAGGAACAGGTTGCGCTCCCCTGCCAGCTGGACCAGTTCCCGGGCTTCGCTGGCGTTGATCGTGAAGGGCTTCTCGCAGAGGACGTGTTTTCCGGCTTCCAGCGCGGCACGGACAACCTCGAAGTGCTGCGCATGGGGCGTGGCAACATACACCACGTCCACGCCGGGATCGGCAAAGAGCTGCTGGTACCCGGATCCGGAGGGACCGTCATGGTAGCTGGCCGCGAAGCCGTGTTCTTCCGCGAATGCCCGGGCTGAGCCCTGGCTGCGCGAACTCACTGCCTGGAGTTGGGCATCTTCAAGGCGGGCGAGGTCACGGGTGACCTTATGCGCGATCCGCCCTGTGGCCACAATGCCCCAGCGGAGGGTCCGGCCACTCTGCGGCGCCTGCCCGCCCGGGTTGGTGTACTCCATCAGACGGACTCCCGGATCACGAGTGACGTAGGAATCTGCGTGACGCGTGCTGTGTCTTTCCCCTCGATGAGGTCCACCAGGATTTCTGCCATCTTCTTGCCCATCTCGATAATCGGGTGGTGCACCGTGGTCAGCTGGGGATTGACTGAAGTGGCGAACGAATCGTCATCGAAGCCAACCACGGCCACATCCTCGGGTATGCGCAGCCCCCGTTCCTGCAGCACTGTGTAGGCACCGGCGGCCATCTGGTCGTTGGCTACGAACACACCGTCAACCGGCTTCCCGCTGCCGAGGAGGCGGCGCATCGCCTTGGCCCCGGAGGCCAGGGTGAAGTCACCGTACTCAACCCGGGAATCATCCAGCCCGGCCTCCGCCATGGCCGCCCTCCACCCGTTGACGCGGTCGATGCCCGGCGGCATGTCCTGGGGGCCGGCGATGGTGGCGATATTGGTTCGCCCGCTCTCAATCAGCACCCGGGTGGCTCCTGCCGCCGCAGCCTCGTTGTCCACATCCACGTAGTAGCTGGCGCTTTCGCCCAGTGGCCTGCCCGCGAACACCATGGGGATGTAATCGCTGAGGTGGGTCCAGGACCGGTCCCCTGCGTGGTGGGACACCACCAGGGCACCGGCCACGTTCCCGCCAAGCAGGAAGGCCCTGGTTTTCTCCGGCTTGGCTTCGGAGGCGATGACCATGTTCAGGGTGTAATCCGTGTCCGCCAGGTACAGCGCCACGCCCTGGACCACTGATGCGAAGAACGGGTCCGCGAAGACCTTGGAGGTGGACTCGGGCACAATGAGCGTCACGGAGTTGGGGCGCCTGCTTGCCAGCGAACGGGCAGCCCGGTTGGGTGTGTAGTTGACGGCGAGAATCGCCTGGCGCACCTTGGCGGCGATGTCCTCATCCACGCTCGGCACGTCATTGACCACGCGGGACACGGTGGCACGGGAGACGCCGGCCAGCGCGGCCACCATTTCCAGGGTGGGCGTCGGCCGGCTTCCGCTGGTGTCTTGCTTCACAATGTTCGCTCCGTGGTCTGGCTGGCACAGGTGCCGGGAATTTCAGTTTAGGCGGGCAGTGCCGGAGCGAGGCGGGAAGTGCTCCGCTGTGCCGCTGCTATCAGCCCGGCATAGGCCTTGCCGCTGTCCTTGACGGTGCGTTCCAGCGTGCCGTAATCGACGCGGACAATCCCGAAGCGCTTTCCATAGCCCCAGGACCATTCGAAGTTGTCCAGGAGGGACCAGACAAAGTAGCCGCGGACGTCGGCGCCCTGGTCTATTGCTTCACCCACTGAAGCCACATGGTCCAGGATGAACCGGGTACGTTCCACATCGTGCACGGCACCGTCGGGGCTGACAGTGTCCTCGTACGCGGCTCCGTTTTCGGTGATGTACAGCGGCGGCAGCGACGGGTATTCCTCCCCCAGCCGGACCAGTAGCTTGCGGAGCCCGTCCGGATTCACTTCCCAGCCCATCGCCGTCCGTGGCAGGCCGCGGCTGGGAAAGGCGATGTCTTCCGAGCCGATCCAGGGTGAGGCGGAGGCCCGCTCTGCACCACCGGAGTGGCCGTCGCTTCCGGCGTCGTCAGCGTGTCCGCTGATGAGGTCGTCGTGGTAGTGGTTCACGCCCAGGAACTCCAGGGGCGCGCTGATGAGCTCCAGGTCGCCTGGAAGAATCACGTCCGGCAGGCCGAACGGGCCGAGGTCCCGCAGTGAGTCTTCCGGGTAGGCCCCCCGCAGGATGGGATCGAGGAAGATCCGGTTCTGCAACGAGTCGAAACGGCGGGCGGCGTCGAGGTCCACAGGGTCCTGGCTGTCCCGCGGAATCGAATTGCTCAGGTTCAGGGTGATGCCCAGGTGCTGGGCGCCGCGTTCCCGCAGCGCATTCACTGCCAGCCCGTGGGCCAGGTGCTGGTGGTGCACGGCGGCGATAGCCGCCGCGGGCTCCTGCCGGCCGGGGGCGTGCACGCCGGAGCCGTAGCCTAGGAGCGACGAACAGAACGGCTCATTGAAGGTGGTCCAGTGCTGGACCCGGTCCCCCAGCGCCGAGTACACGTCATTGGCGTACTCCGCGAACCTGTAGGCGGTGTCGCGGTTGGCCCAGCCGCCTTTTTCCTCCAGGGCCTGCGGCAGGTCCCAGTGGTAGAGGGTGAGCCAGGGCAGGATGCCGGCTTCAAGGAGCTCATCCACCAGCCTGGAGTAGAAGTCCAGGCCCTCACGGTTGACGGCCCTGTCCCCGGGACGCACCCGCGCCCAACTGGTGGAAAAGCGGTACGAGTCCAGCCCCAGCTCTTTCATCAGCCGGACGTCCTGTGGCATTCGGTGGTAGTGGTCCACGGCCTGGTCAAGGTTCTCGCCGTTGGCTATTGCCCCTGGAATCCGCGCAAAGTGGTCCCAGATGGAGTCTTCCTTGCCGCCCTCGCGGCCGGCGCCCTCTATCTGGGCCGCCGCCGTCGCTGATCCCCAGATAAAGCCCTCGGGCCACTGCCGCTGGTACGTCGGGTGCTGCATTAGCCCTTCACTGCTCCTTGCATAATTCCTGAGATGAGTTGTTTGCCCGCGAGTGCGAAAAGCACCAAAAGCGGCAGGGTTGCCAGCACCGCTCCTGCGAGGACCACGGAGTAGTCCACGTAGCGGGCTGACTGCAGCTGGCTCAGCGCCGTCTGCAGCGTGGGGTTGCCGGCGTCGAGCACCAGCAGCGGCCACAGGAAATCCGTCCAGGCCGTCATGAACGTGAACAGCCCCAGGATGGCCATGGCAGGCCGTGCTGCCGGCATGGCTACATGCCAGAAGGTGGAAATCATGCTCGCCCCGTCCATCCGTGCGGATTCGATGAGCTCATCCGGGATGACGTCCACCAGGTATTGCCGCATAAAGAAGACGCCGAACGCGGTTACCAGCGTGGGCACCACCACAGCTCCGATTTCGCCGGTCCAGCCCAAGGTTCTCATCACCATGAAGAGCGGGATGATGCCAAGCTGCGTTGGGATGGCCATGGTGGCCACCACCATCAGCATGAGCCCGTTGCGGCCTTTGAAGCGCAGTTTCGCAAAGGCGTAGCCGGCCAGTGTGGAAAAGCCAACCACGGACAGGGTGATGATGCATGAGATCAGGACACTGTTGCCCAGGGCGAGCCAGAACGGAATTGTGTCAAAGACCTCGCCCACGTTGGTCCAGAAGTTCCCTCCGGGCAGCAGGGGCGGCCAGGTTTCGCCGAGGGCCTCGTTGGAACGGCTGCCAATGACGGCGGACCACCACAGTGGGTAGGCCGAGGACACCAGGAAGGCGAGGAGCAATCCGTAGGTCAGGAACCCGGGTTTTTCGCCGGAGCCTAAAAAGCGCTTGCGGAGGGGCGCGGGGCGGCCGGAAGGCTTCTTTTCTGTAGGCAAGACGCCGGTGGCCGCATGGGGCGACCCTTCGATGGTGCTCATCGCGTAGTCCTTTCAGCGCGTTTGCGTGCTCTCCTTGTTGACCGGGAGGGCTTTGCGGCATCGGCGGTGGCGATGCGACGTGAGATCAGGTAATTGATGACACCGAACAGCACGATGATCAGGAAGAGGAGCCAGGCGATGGTGGACGCCTTGCCGAAGTTCTGGCGCTGGAAGGCCATTTCCCAGAGGTACAGCACGGTGGTCTGGAACTGCCGCTGGGAGCCGCCTGCGGTTGCGGGATCGAACAGCCGGGGTTCGGTGAAGATCTGCAGGCCGCCGATGGTGGAGGTAATGACAACAAACACCATGGTGGGCCTGATGCTCGGCAGGGTGATGCTGAAGAAGCGGCGGAGGGCTCCGGCGCCGTCCAGCGCCGCGGACTCGTACAGGTCGCGGGGAACGGCCTGCATTGCGGCCAGCAGGATGAGGGCGTTATAGCCGGTCCAGCGCCAGTTCACCATGGTGGCAATGGCAATGTGGCTGGGCAGGGTATCGTTCTTCCACATGACCGGATCCAGGCCAAAATTTCCCAGGACGTTGTTGATGAGGCCGTACTGTTCACCGAACATGTTGGTGAAGATCATGGCCACCGCCACCGGGGTGACGATGTAGGGCAGGAGCACGCTCATCCGCCAGAAGGTTTTGGCGCGGAGGTTCTGGTCCAGCACGGCTGCCAGGAAAAGCGCCACGGCAAGCTGCGGGATGGCGGACAGCAGGAAGATGCTGACCGTGTTGAACAGGGAGTTCCAGAAGAAGCGGTCCTGAAGGACTTCCGTGAAGTTTTGCAGGCCAACGAAGTCGCCCTGGCCTTTGAGAAGGTGCCAGTCGAAGAGGCTGACCACGAAGGTGTAGACCAGCGGGAATAGCCCCACGAGTGCGAAGAGGATAAAGAACGGTGCGATGTAGAGGTAGGGCGATGCTTTGACGTCGAAGACGTTGAGCCTCTGCTTGAAGGTGGGTTTGGGTTTGATGGCCGCCACGGGTTTGGCGGGGCGGTTCAGGGTGGTTGTCATTGGGCTTTAGCCCTCCATCGGGGGGCCTCCCTTCCGGGAGGCCCCACAGCGGGTGTTGCTAGTTGTTTACGACCAGGTCGTTGAGGAGGGTCAGCGCTTCGGACCAGGCCTTGTCAGCGTCGGCCGTTCCGGCGTCGAGCATTTTGAGCGCCGGACCAAACACGTTTTCCTGGATCACGGAATCATCCGGTCCCTTGAACTGGGCCACCACACCCTTGGCGCGGTTGGCAAGGATGACGCCGGTGGGGGCGTCGTTGAACACCACGTTCGGAGTGGCATCGGCCACCAGCTTCTCCTGCGCTTTGAGCGTGCTGGGGAAGTTGTTCGCGGCAGCCGACTGCTTGACCTGCTGCTCGGGAGCGGTCAGCCAGGCTGCCAGCTTTGCGGCTTCGGCAGGGTGCTCTGACGTCGTGGGTACTGACAGGAAAGCTCCGCCCCAGTTGGAGGCTCCACCCGGAAATACGTCGGCGAAGTCCCAGCCGCTCTCCGTGCCGCCGCCCGCAGATTCCAGCTGGCCCTTGATGGTGCCGAGCATCCAGCCGGGGCAGACGAAAGTGGCGAAGGAGCCGTCAACGAATGCCTTGCCGTTACCCCAGTCCCACTGGGTCTGGTTGGCGGACAGACCGGCCGCCGTGCCGGCCGCAAGCATTTCGAATTTGTCCTTCATCTCGGGGTTGCCTTCGATGTTCAGCTCCCCGTCCTTGGTGTAGTAGCCCTCTTCCATCTGGTTCACCATGGAGTTCCAGACGAAGCCGGACTGGTCATACCAGGCCTTGCCGGTGGCTGCCTTGTACTGCTCCCCGAGCTTGAAGTAGGTTTCCCAGGTGGCGTCCCCGCCACCAAAGAGCTCGGCCACCGATTCGCGGTCGCTGGGCATTCCCGCAGCTTCGAAGAGCTTGCCGTTGTAGCAGAGCCCCTGCGGACCGATGTCGGTTCCGTAGCCGATGACGCGGCCGTCCGGATCCGTGCCCTGCTTGAACTTCCAGTCCACCCAGTTGTCCTTGATGTCAGCTGCACCGTGCTCGTTGAGGTCCACGAACTGGTCCGATACTTCCATGATTGAACCCAGCCAGCCCTCCTCGATGGCCACGACATCGCTGAGCCCGGATCCTGCGGCCAGCTTGGTGAAGGCGTCAGTTCGGGCATTGGACCCGCGGTCAATATTGGTGGCCTTGACCTTGACGCCGGGATTGGCTTCCTCGTATTCG
The DNA here is from genome assembly GCF_046097905.1 of Pseudarthrobacter sp. NKDBFgelt. Classification (NCBI taxonomy): domain Bacteria; kingdom Bacillati; phylum Actinomycetota; class Actinomycetes; order Micrococcales; family Micrococcaceae; genus Pseudarthrobacter; species Pseudarthrobacter sp. NKDBFgelt. The sequence goes on from NZ_JBJURL010000013.1 coordinate 36,852, forward strand.
GCGTAGAGATCGTCGTAGCCGAAGGTCCCGAAAGTGGTGACCGTGAGCTCTACAGGATTGTCAGCGCTTGCTGCTTGTTCCGAACTGCTGCTGCAGCCTGTGGCCATCAGGGCCATGGCTGCCACGCCCGCGATAGCGGTCGCTGTGTGTCGGCGTACGAATTTCAACGTCACTCCTTTGTGGGAACTTCCGGCGCTGAGAGAGCGCTCTCTGGCAAGTTCCTCAACTGTAGGCGTGGCGCGGATCACTGTCAAGAGAGCGCTCTCTCATAGTTCATGATCATCTCGCCGCCGCTGGGACGGCGCTGGTCAGGAAGGAGTTTCTGCGTTCTGGCTCAGCCGCAGGTCATCGGCCATGCGGGCGACGTGCAGGGTGAGGTAGGTGACTTCGTCGTCGGTGAGGGGCTGGCCGAGCCGGAGTTCCAGGACGGCCTGAAGTTTCAGTGCGGTGCCGAATGCCTCCGGGTACGCCTCCCGGATGGCGGACCCCAGCTCTGTTGCCCCCTCGGCCAGCTGCCGTCCGGTATGGGCGCGGACGAAAAAGTACCGCAAATGGGTGATGAAGCGTGCGGCGTTGACGGTCTCCCGATCGAAGGAGCGGCCGTAGGCCTGTTCCAGGACTTCGAACAGCTGCGCGAAGACGCCGGTCATCTGGTAGGTGTAGGAGAGGTCGCCGCTGGCGAAGCCCGCGTTGACCAGGTGCAGTGCAACGGCTACAGCCTCGTCGCGGGGCAGGGCTTCCTCGAGCCGGGCGTTGACGAAGTCCACGATCTGCTGTGCCATGTGCAGCTCGTCCGGGTAGAGGTGGGCCACCTCGGCCCGCAGCGGGTACTCGATGTTCAGGCCCTGCCGCAGGCGTTTAATGGCGAAGCTCAGGTGGTCCGCCAGGGCCACCACGGTGGTGGAGTTCAGCGGCCCGCGCAGTCCGCCGCGGGCAATGTCCAGCGCCTGGTCTGCCAGTGCGAGGTGTTCGGGCGGGATGGCCGCCACCAGCGCGCCGAAGTTGTCAGCGTTGCGGCCGTCCTCGGGGACGAAGACGCGGACCACCTTTGCCTCATCCACCTGCTGGCCGGGCTTTGCCTGGAACCCCAGGCCGCGGCCGGTGAGGATGACCTCTCCCCTGTCCGCGGCCCGGGCGAGGACGACGTTGTTGTTGAATACGCGCAGGACCTCCACGCCGTCCTCCTTTCATCGTTGAAGCGGGATACCCCCGGAGAGGGAGTTTTTGTCCAGATATGCCGGGTTCAAGGCCTTTCTACCCTGCATATCTGGACAAAAACTCTCCTGGCTCTTGCTGTCCGGGTGGTGTTTGTCGTTCCGGGTGGCGTTAGTCTGTCAGGCTGGCACCGTTGGTGGCGATGACTTCCTTGTACCAACCGTAGGACTTCTTGGGGTAGCGCTCCATGGAGCCCGTGCCGTCGTCGTTCCTGTCCACGTAGATGAAGCCGTAACGCTTGCTCATCTGGGCGGTGGAGGCACTGACCAGGTCGATGCAGCCCCAGGAGGTGTAACCCATCAGCTGGACGCCATCTGCAACCGCCTCCCGGGCCTGCACCAGGTGGTCGTTGAGGTAGCCGATGCGGTAATCGTCAACGACGGTCTTTTCGCCGTCGACCTCCACCAGCTTGTCCACCGCGCCCAGCCCGTTCTCCACGATGAAGAGCGGTTTCTGCCAGCGGTCCCAGTAATCATTGAGTGCCACGCGCAGCCCCTGGGGGTCGATCTGCCAGCCCCACTCGGACGCCTTGAGGGTGGGGTTGGGAACTCCGCCCATGATGTTGCCGGGCCCCTTGGTCTTCTTGGCGGGATCGGCAGTCTCGCAGATGCTCATGTAGTAGCTGAAGGACACGAAATCCACGGTGTTTTTCAGATCTTCGCGGTCCTGGGCGGTGATCTCCAGCTCGATCCCGTTGTCCCTGAAGTACCGCAGCAGGTAACCGGGGTACTCGCCGCGGCAGTGGATGTCACCGAACGCGTAGCTGTCCTGGGCAGTGAGCATGGCCGCCACCACGTCCGAGGGGTCCGGCGTGAGCGGGTAGGTGGGCAGCGCAAGGATCATGCAGCCCACCTGCGCGCCGGGCATCAGCTCTCGGGCCAGTTTCGAGGCCCGCGCGGAGGCCACCAGCTCGTGGTGGATCGCCTGGTAGAGGTCCTGCTTGGTGAGCTGGTCCTTGGGGGTGGGAATTCCGCCGGACATAAACGGCTCGTGGATCACGGAGTTGATCTCATTGAATGTGAGCCAGTACTTCACCCGGCCCCCGAAGTGCTCGAACAGGGCGCTGCAGTAGCGCTCATAGAAGCCGATCAGCTCCCTGTTAGTCCAGCCGTTGTACTTCCTGGCCAGGTGCAGCGGAGTCTCGTAGTGGCTGATGGTCACCAGCGGCTCGATGCCGTGCTTCTCAAGTTCATCCAGGACACGGGAGTAGAAGGCCAGGCCTTCGGCGCTGGGGGTCTCTTCGTCGCCCAGCGGGAAGATCCGGCTCCAGGCGATGGAGAACCGGAACACTTTGAACCCCATGTCCGCGAAAAGGGCGATGTCCTCCGCATAGCGGTGGTAGAAATCAATCGCCACCTGCTTGAGGTTCTCCGGAGTCGGCCCCTCCGTGGGAATCTCCGTGATGCCCTTGGGCATCACATCCTGGATGGACAGGCCTTTGCCGCCCTCGTTGTAGGCGCCTTCGATCTGGTTGGCGGCAGTTGCTCCGCCCCAGAGGAATCCTTCGGGGAAAGTGGTGGTCACAGTTGATCATTCCTTTGTCAGTGGGTCTGGAAAATGCCAGCGGGACTGGGGGCGGGTGCCAGGGTTTGGCGGCACCGGATATGTGAAGGCTTAGACGCGGACAGTGATGGCAGTGTCCCCGTGGGCGAGCGTGCCGCCGGCCACCGGTTCCACGCTGCCAAGCTGGGCGGTGTTGGTGACCATCACCAGGGTGGTGGTGTCGTAACCGGCTTCGGTCACCACATCCAGGTCGACGACGGCGAGCAGGTCTCCCGCGCGGACCTGCTCGCCCCGCGTGACAGCGGCTTCAAAGCCGCGCCCCTGCAGCTGGACAGTGTCGATGCCGATGTGGACCAGGACCTCAACGCCGTCCTCGGACTTGATGCCGAACGCGTGGCCGGTCTTCATGGCGGCCTTGATGGTTCCGGTGATGGGTGAGTAGATGTGCCCGTCCGCCGGGATGATGCCCAGGCCCTTGCCCATGGCACCGGATGCGAACACCTTGTCCTGGACATCAGCCAAAGCAACCGCGCTGCCCGCAACCGGGGCAACAATGTCAACGATGCCGGCCACCGTGGTGGCCGCGGTACCTGCTGCTGTGGCGGGGACGGCCGACGAAGCGGGCACGGCCAAAGCTGCCGCCGGCGCAACGGAAACTGCCTCGGGAACCGAGGTGCCGGCGTCGGCCCCTGCAGCTGCCGCCTCCTCACGCGGGCCGAAGATAAAGGTCAGGGTGAAGGCGATAACCACGGCAACTGCCGTTCCGATCAGCTGAAGGGCAAAGCTGCCAACCGACGCGTATGCGGGCAAAGCCAAGAGCGATGCGAAGACAAACGACGTGGCACCGCTGCCGCCGGCAGCGGCTATCGCCCCGCCAACAACGCCGCCCGCGATACCGAAGTAGAACGGTTTCTTCAGCGGAAGGTTGACGCCGTAGATGGCAGGCTCGGTGATGCCGGCAAGGAATCCGGACAGGGCTGCGGGGCCGGCCACAGTGCGGCGCGCCTTGTTCCGGGTGCGGAACAAGACTGCGAGGGTCGCCGCAGCCTGGCTGAGGACTGCAGCCACCAGCGGACCCATCAGCAGGGAATAACCCTGCCTGGAAAGCTCGTTGAGCATGCCCGGAACCAGGCCCCAGTGCAAGCCGAAGAGGACGAAGACCTGCCAGAAGCCGCCCATGACGGCACCGGCCAGCCACGGAGCGAACGTGAAGGCCGCATTGATGCCAGCGGACAGGCCCTGCGAGGCGAAGGTTGTGACTGGCCCCACAGTCATCAGGACCAGTGGCACCATGACCAGGAGCGTCAGCAGCGGCGTGGTGAAGTTCCGGATCGCCGAAGGCAGCACGCGCGTCAGGAAGCGCTCCACGTAGCCCTGCAGCCAGACGGCCACGATGATGGGCAGGACCGAGCTGGTGTAGTTCATCATCACCACCGGGATGCCGGCAAAGTTGACGGGTTCGGCCTGCGCCGCGAGGGCCACGATGCTCGGGTACACCAGGGCACCGCCGATGGCCATGGAGGTGAACTGGTTCGTCCTGAACCGTTTCGCGGCGGTGACTGCGAGGAAAACGGGCAGGAAGTAGAAGATGGCGTCCGCGGTGGCCGCCAGGATCACGTTCGTCTGCGACGCCGGATCAAGCCAGCCGAACTGCGTGGCCATGCTCAGGAATGCCTTGAGCAGGCCGGCTGCGGCCAGCGGCCAGATGACCGGCGAGAAGATCGAGGAGATCAGGTCTATGAAGCGGTTGAAGAGGTTGCCGTGTGCAACGGGTTCATCGCTTCCCGCGTCGTCATCGGTGAGCTTGGTGATCTTGCCGAGCTCGGCGTAGACCGTGGGAACGTTGTTGCCGATGACAACCTGGAACTGTCCGCCGGCCTTCATCACCGTGATCACGCCGGGAAGTTTTTCGATTGCGGCCTGGTCCGCCTTGCTGTCGTCGCGCAGCTTGAGCCGGAGCCTGGTTGCGCAGTGGGTGGCGCTGGCGATGTTCCTTTCACCGCCCACCCCCTGGAGGATGTCTCCGGCCAGCGACCGGTAGTCCACAGTTGCCATGTCAGACCTCTCTGTCTATTTTTGGGCACAAAAAAAGACCCGAGACGCACAGAGTGTGCTTCTCAGGTCTTGCCCCATTCACGGGTAACAATCCTGTAGGCGAAATTGCCTTCGAGGTTCGACTATACAGATGGCATGGATCACAGGCAAGTGCTTTGCCGGTGATTGTCAGTGCCCGCCACTAGGGTGGAATTCATGGCAACAAAAACTTCCCGGGCCTCCAAGGCGCCCGCCTACAAATGTGCTGAGTGCGGCTGGACCACGGTCAAATGGGTGGGCCGGTGCGGCGAGTGCCAGGCGTGGGGCACCGTTGAGGAGACCGGCGCCGCTGTTGCGCGTACGACGGCGGCCACTACGGTCCTGGAGCCGGCCCGCCGGATTGCCGAGGTGGACGCCACCACGGCCGCCTTCCTGCCCACGGGCGTTGATGAGCTGGACCGGGTGCTGGGCGGCGGCCTGGTTCCGGGCGCCGTGATCCTGCTGGCCGGTGAACCCGGGGTGGGCAAGTCCACCCTGCTGCTGGACGTTGCGGCGAAGTTCGCCCGGACCGCACAGGACGTGCTGTACGTGACCGGGGAGGAATCCGCGGCCCAGGTGAAGCTCCGCGCCGAGCGAATCGACGCCGTGGCCGAATCGCTCTACCTCTCCGCGGAAACGGACCTGGGCCAGGCGCTGGGGCAAGTGGAGAAGATTGAGCCGCGGCTGCTGATCGTGGACTCGGTGCAGACCCTCAGCAGCGCCGACGTTGATGGCAGCGCCGGCGGCGTTTCGCAGGTCCGCGAAGTGGCAGCGTCCATTATCGCTGCGGCCAAGCGGCGGAACATGACCACCCTCCTAGTGGGCCACGTGACCAAGGACGGCTCCATTGCCGGGCCGCGGCTGCTGGAGCACCTGGTGGACGTAGTATGCCAGTTCGAGGGCGAGCGGCATTCGCGGCTCCGGCTGCTCCGTGCCGTCAAGAACCGCTACGGGCCCACGGACGATGTCGGCTGCTTCGACCTGAACGAGGACGGCATCCAGGGCCTGGCTGATCCCAGCGGGCTCTTTGTCAGCCGCACCAAGGAACCCGTGTCCGGCACCTGCATCACGGTCACCATGGAGGGCCGGCGCCCTCTGCTGGCCGAGGTGCAGTCCCTGCTGGCGGAGAGCCCCAATTCCCAGCCGAGGCGTGCCACCAGCGGCCTGGACTCCTCGCGGGTTTCCATGCTGCTGGCCGTCCTGCAGCAGCGCGCGGGCACGTTGCTGCACAAGGATGATTCGTATGTGGCCACCGTGGGCGGCGTGAAGCTCAGCGAGCCGGCAACGGACCTGGCCGTGGCCCTTGCAGTGGCCTCAGCAAAGGCTCGCAAGCCGCTCCCCATCCGGCTCATCGCTTTTGGCGAGGTGGGCTTGGCCGGCGAGGTCCGGCCGGTGCCCGGCATCAACCAGCGCATCCAGGAGGCACACCGCCTAGGATTTACCCACGCTGTGGTACCGGCCAGCCATGCGGGCCCTGGGCCCATCCCCGCCGGGTTTTCCGTGCGGGAAGTGGAGCATCTTACCGAGGCTTTGAGCCTGCTGATTGGCTAGCCGTTGCCGGCCGCTGGCGGCTGTTACTGACAGCTGTGCGCCGTGGATGTCCGTGCCTGTGATGCCGGCGTCAGCTGTTGTGGCGCGGCAGCGAGTCGGGGTCTTCACGCCGGGAGTTGAGCAGCCAGCCGGACACATCACTGCGGAGCACCAGCAGCGGTCCGCCGTTGCTGTTCACGTTGCCGGTGGGCACGTAATAGCCGCGGCCGGAGCCGGGACCGCCGGCCGCCCGGTCCAGGGCGTCAACCAGGTACCGCGGCAGGTGGCCCTGTGGACCAAGGCTGTGAAGCTCATCAAGTTCTTCCGGCGTCAGACGTCCCAACACCTCGGCAATACTGGCCATGACGGGTCCCTTCGAGCAGAGTGCCTGAAGGAATAACCTAAAGCAGCACCGTGAACTGCGGGTTAACGTTGGACGGCAACTTCCGTCTGTTTTCAAACATCCACCCACCGGAGGAAAGATGCCCGTTCTAAGCGCCGGAATCCTGCTGTACCAGAGGGTGGATCCAGGCAGCTTCGAGGTGTGGATAGCCCACATGGGCGGCCCGTTCTGGGCCCGCAAGGACGCCCATAGCTGGTCCATCCCCAAGGGTGAATACGGGGAGGACGAGGATCCCCTGGCCGCGGCGCTGCGCGAGTTCGCCGAGGAAATGGGGACTCCGGCTCCGGCTGCGGACTACCGGCTGCTCGGGAAGTTCAGGCAGCCCTCCGGCAAGGTCATCACCGTCTTCGCCGCGGAGCAGGACTTCCAGCCGGAACGGATCGTCAGCAACACGTTTCCGCTGGAGTGGCCCAAAGGTTCAGGCCGGATCCAGGACTACCCGGAAGTCGACGACGCCCGCTGGTTCCCCGAACCGGAAGCCCGGCTCAAGCTGGTGAAGGGGCAACTGCCGGTTCTCGATGCGCTGGCTGAGCAGGTCCGCGCTGACCCCTAGCAGGGTGGCACCCACTACTGGTCCTTGCACCAGCGAGCGCCCGGGTACGTTGTCCAGATGCGGGTGCGTTGTACGTCGCGACGGGTGACCGCCCGGGAGCAGGGGTCAGGCGCCGGTGATCACCAGGGCAACACTGTGCCCGCCAAAGCCGAAGGCGTTCACCAGCCCGGCCGGACGGTAGCCCGGCTGGAGGCGGTGGGCGTCTTCGGTAACAACGTTGAGGTCCACCTCGGGGTCCAGCTCCTGGACGTTCAGGGTCCCGGGCAGCAGGCCGGTCCGCAGCGCCTCGACAACCACCACGGCGGCCAGGGAGCCGGCGCCGCCGAGGAGGTGGCCGGTGTGGCCCTTGGTGGACGTGACCGGCACATCCGCACCAAAGATCGCGTTGATGGCCTGGCCTTCAAGCTTGTCCCCCACCGGCGTGGAGGTGGCGTGGGCGTGGATAAAGCCGATGTCTTCCGCAGCCAGGCCCGCGGATTCGAGGGCCTTCTGCATGACCCGCCGCTGCATGGCGGGATCGGCTGCCACGATGTCGTTGGCGTCGGACGTCACCGCTCCGCCGGCAACGGCCCCCAGCACCCCGGCACCGCGGGCGCGGGCGTGCTCTTCGCTCTCCAGCACCACCACGGCAGCGCCCTCGGCGAGGACAAAGCCGTCGCGGCCGCCGTCGAACGGACGTGATGCGCGCTGCGGGTCATCGTTACGGGTGGACAGCGCGCGGATCTGGGAGAAACCCGTGATCACGAGGTCGTTAACGGAGGCGTCAACGCCGCCGGCAATAACGACGTCGGCCGCTCCTGAGCGGATCATCTCGGCTCCCTGGACAATCGCCTCAGCCCCGGAGGCGCACGCGCTGACAGGCGTTCGGGCGCCGCCGCGGGCACCGAGGTCGATGGACACCCAGGCCGCCGGGCCGTTGACCATCAGCCGGGTCAACGTGTGCGGCGAGACCTTGCGGGGGCCCGAGGCTGCCAGGGTCCGGTCCTGCTCCAGCGTGGAACCCAGCCCGCCGTACGCTGATCCGATCACCACGGCGAAACGCTCCGGGTCCACGTCCGGGACGCCGGCCTGGGCCCATGCCTCCCGGGCAGCAATAAGCGCCAGCTGCCCGCACCGGTCCATCCGCTTCATCTCGCGGGTGCTCAGGTGCTCCGAGAGATCCGCAGTGACCTGCCCGGCGATCTTCACGGGCAGCTGCTCGGTCCAGGCATCCCCAAGCGCGGCGATGCCGGATTTCCCCGCGACCAGGCCGGCCCAGGTCTCGGAGACCGTGGAACCCACGGGATTAATGGTTCCGGAGCCGGTGATGATGGCGCGGGGCTGAACTGCGCTGTTGGGGCCTGCGTTCACGGTTCCTACTTTGCGGGGTTGTGGGTGCCGATGGGCACGAGGGTGAGGTCCGGGTGGTTCTTTTCAATGCGGCGCAGGGCCCAGACGTCGTTGAACAGGGCGAGGTACTCGCCGTCGGACCGCAAAAGCACCTCGGCGCCGATGACGTTGGCGAGTGCCGGCATGGCGTCCGCCGTCGAGATCCTGGCGAGGGAGTAGGGCAGGCGTTCCAGCCGCATGGGGGCGCTGAAGTCATGCGCCATGCGGTCCTCCACCACCTCGAACTGCATGGGCCCGACGGCGGCAAGCACCGGCGCCTGGTCGCCGCGGACGTCGGAGCGGAGCACCTGGATGACGCCCTCGTGTTCGAGCTGTTCGATGCCCCGGCGGAACTGCTTGAACTTGCTGGGGTCCTTGGAGCGGGCCACCTGGAAGTGCTCGGGGGCGAACAGTGGGATGGCGGGGTATTCCACCGGCCCTTCGAGGAAGAGGCTGTCCCCCACTCGAAGAGAGGACGCGTTGACCAGGCCCACGACGTCGCCGGGGTAGGCCTCGTCAATTACTTCGCGTTCCCGGCCGAACACCTGCTGCGCGTACTTGGTGGCGAAGGATTTACCGGTGCGGGTCTGCGTGACCACCATGCCGCGCTCGAAGACGCCGGAACACACCCGGATGAAGGCCACATGGTCGCGGTGGGCCTTGTTCATGCCGGCCTGCACCTTGAACACGAAGCCGGAGAACGGCGATTCCACCGGACGCGGGTTGCCGTCCACGTCCGGGCGCGGGGCTGCAGGCGGAGCGAAATCCACCAGTGCGTCCAACAGTTCCTTGACGCCGAAGTTGAGCGCGGCGGAGCTGAACAGGATGGGGGTGGCCTTGCCTGCATGGAACGCCTCGACGTCGAACTCCAGGTTCGATTCGATCACCAGTCCGGCCTCGTCCACGGCGTCCGTCCAGTTGCTGCCCTGGCTCTCGGCTGCTTCCTCGGGCGTGAAGTACTCGGTGAGGGCGATCTGCGCGCCGGCGTTGTTGCGCTGGAACCGGGCGAAACGGTCGTTGCGGAGGTCCCAGACGCCGCGGAAGTCGCCGGAGATGCCCACGGCCCAGGTCAGGGGCATGGGCTGAAGGCCGGTGCGTTCGGTGATTTCGTCCATCAGGGCCAGCGCGTCCAGGCCGGGGCGGTCCCACTTGTTGATGACGGTGATGATGGGAAGGTTGCGCTGCTTGCAGACCTCGAACAGCTTCATGGTCTGCGTTTCCAGGCCCTTGGCCGCGTCCACGAGCATCACGGCGCAGTCGACGGCGGCCAGCACCCGGTAGGTGTCCTCGGAGAAATCGGCGTGGCCGGGCGTGTCCAGCAGGTTGATGACGGTGTCCCGGTAGGAGAACTGGAGCGCCGCGGAGCTGATGGAAATGCCGCGGTCCTTCTCCATCTGCATCCAGTCGGACACGGTTTCCTTGCGGTTGGCCTTGCCGCTGGAGGCACCGGCAGTGCCGATCACCTTGGCGTGCAAGGCGAGCGCTTCGGTCAGGGTGGACTTGCCTGCGTCAGGGTGCGAAATGACAGCAAAGGTCCTGCGGCGGCCCGCCTCTTTATGAATACCGGAGATCCGGGCGGGGGTCAGGACATCTTGGGACACGGTGCTACTTTCGCTGCGGTTGGGACTACCCGGGCGCTGCCTGTGAGGCACTGCGGCGTTGGGCCGGGGAAACGGGCTGGCAAACGGCCAAGTTCCAGTTTATCGCAGGGCGGCAAACCGGCGGCGGCGCCCGCTTAACACCCGCGAAACCGGGCGTTCAAGGCCGTGAAACGACCTCCCGTTAGCGTGTCCGCATGATGACCAAAGACAACCCGGCGCGGGACGGCTTCTGCCGGCGCATGGAAAGGACCTGAACCGTGCAGGGCATCTCCTTTTCCGGCAATCTCTTCTTCGATCCCCTGGCCACGGGCCTGGCCGCAGCCGGAGGCCGTGACCAGGCCCGTCCGGCAGCCGAGCCCCGCCGGGGAACCCAGACACCCGCAGAGCAGAAAGCGCTCAGGGCGGCGTCGCTGACGAAAGTCAGCAAGGACCTGGAACGGATGCTGCGGGAACGGATGCGCTGACCCGGCTCCCGCCGGGCGCAGCAGGGCCCGGCTGAGGTGCGGTGTGCTGACCCGGCTGACGCAGCCCCTCGCCCGCCGGGCGGCATGATGGGTGGATGCAAAGCATCGAGCTGACCTTCGGGGACTCCACTGATTCCGCCATCAGGGCTGACTGGGCGAGGCTCGCGGAAGCCGGAATCCCAAGCCTGGCAGGACATACCTCGCCCAGCAACAGTCCCCACATCACCCTTGCAGCCGGTGCGGACATGAATTTGCCGGACTACCTGCAAGACCCCTGGCAGCGGCTGCCGCTGGACATCAGCTTTTCGGGCGTCCATATTTTTCCCGCGCGGACGGGAATGTACGTCCTGGCCCGCTCCGTGGTGGTGACCCGCCAGCTCCTGGAACTGCACCGCCTCCTCCATGAGGGCATCTCCGGGGCCCTGCCGCTTACTCTGCCGGACGCCTGGACACCCCATGTCACCCTTGCCCGCCGCGTCCCCGCCCACCAGCTCGGGACGGCAATGGACCTGCTGGACCTGCGTTTGGCGGGCCGCTGCACGGAAGCCCGCCTCTGGGACAGCAACACCAGGACGCTGGCTTCGCTTTCGAACCCGTCCTAGGGCAGGCAGGTCAAACCGCCGTATCAGCCTGCCGGCAGGCGGACTGAAATGCCCGCCCTGCCATCCGTCGTCGGACGCGTTCCGGACCCCTGTTCCCGCACTCCCTAATGAGGCACTTTAGGGCTTAGCCGTGCGGAAGACGCTGTTTCTTGCCCCTATCATTGAGCTTGCGGGAAACAGAGCATTTTCTGGTCCTGCCGGCAACCTGCTGAAGCCGGCAATCCTGCGGGCGGCGGTCCGCACCTTTGAAGGGAACACTATGGCGCGGAGCCCCGAAGAATCACTCAGGGCTACCCTGGGCAGAGTGGCTCCCGGAACCCCGCTTCGTGACGGCCTGGAGCGGATCCTGCGGGGCCGCACCGGTGCGCTGATCGTCCTTGGCTCGGACCGGACCATCGACTCCATCTGCTCCGGCGGCTTCGACATCGGCATCGACTTCTCCCCCACCCGGCTCCGCGAACTCGCCAAGATGGACGGCGCCATTATCTGCGACAAGGACGCCGGCAACATCCTCCGCGCGGCCGTCCAGCTTGTCCCGGACTCCAGCATTGAAACCCAGGAGTCCGGCACCCGGCACCGCACCGCCGAGCGCGTTGCCATCCAGACCGGGGTGCCGGTCATTTCAGTCAGCCAGTCCATGCAGATCATCGCCCTGTACGTCAACGGCCTAAGGCACGTCCTGGAGGGCTCGGAAAAAGTCCTTGCCCGCGCCAACCAGGCCCTCGCAACGCTGGAGCGCTACCGCTCGCGCCTGGACCAGGTCACCAGTTCACTCTCGGCCCTGGAAATCGAGGCCATGGTAACCGTGCGGGACGTGGCTGTGACCCTGCAGCGGCAGGAAATGGTCCGCCGGATCTCCGAGGAAATAGCCCAGTACGTCCTGGAACTCGGTGAGGACGGCCGCCTCCTCTCCCTCCAGCTCGATGAGCTCACGGTTGGCCGGGGCCCCGGCAGCGACGTCATCATCCGCGATTACGGCGCTCCGGACGCCACCCCGGAGGACATCGAGAACGCCGTCAGCGCACTGGTCAGCCTTGGCCCCACGGAGCTGATCGACCTTGGAAAGATTTCCGGCATTGTCGGGTTCGCAGGCGGCGAGGCCAACCTCGATGCCGTGGTGCAGCCGCGCGGCTACCGACTGCTGTCCGGGCTGAAGGCAGTCCCCAAGGCAGTTGCGGACCGCCTGGTGGACCACTTTGGCGGGCTGCAGTTCCTGATGGCCGCCACCATCGATGACCTGATGACGGTTGACGGGATCGGAGACCAGCGCGCCCGCACTGTCCGTGAGGGCCTGAGCCGGATGGCGGAAGCAAGCCTGCTGGACCGCTTCCTCTAGCCCCATCGATTGCTCCGTAAACGCCGTTTTGGAGGCTGAAAACGGCGTTTACGGAGCAATCGATGCTAATTCAGCTGGAAGACAGCCTTGGGGCTGGCCTTGGACCCTAGCTTCGCCGTGAAAATGTAGTACGCACCGCCACCGCCCGGTTTGGCTTCGATGGGCTGGCAGCCCTCCACGCTCCGGGTGCGGGACCAAGGGAAGTTGGCGGTCTCGCTGGCTCCGGGCGCAAGGACCTTCACCAGGTCCTCGCTCTTGGCCTGGCAGTCCCGTGAGGAGAAGATCCGGTCCGCGCCGCTCGTCACCAGGAACTCCATCTGAGATGTTCCGATGTTGACTTCGCAGGGCATGGTGCCGCCGTTGGTCACCTTGAGCGTCAGCATGGGGTTTTCGCCAGGCCCATACGCCGCCTTGTCAGTGGACCCGGCAACGGTCACCAGGTTCTGGTTGCAGCCTGGGGTGGCTGACGGTGTGGGCGTCGGCGCAGGTTCAGACGGCGACGGTGAAGCCCCTGCCGTAGGTTCTGCAGATGCCGTGTTCGCCGTGGACGAGGCCTGCTCCGGCTTGCCGCTGAAGGCGCCGGCGACGGCGAAGCTGCTGACCAGCGCAATGATCAACAGGAGCGCCCCGCCAAGGAACAGCCGACGACGGCGGTAGACTGCCGCGCTCGGCTTGCGGACGGCAGTGGAACCGGATGCCGGTGCCCTGCCATGTGGTGATGATTCGCCTTGCCTGCCCATCCTCCTAGGCTAGAGAACCGGCCCGTTTCTGTTCACCCACCACGCCGCCGTGCCGCCGACGCTCTGGTCACATCCCGTTTCAGCCCTCCCAAACACATCCATTACAGTGTTGGCATCGACACTGAATCCTCCACCGCCGTTTCCCCGTGCCCTGCCGATCCTGCGGGTCCTGCATGGGCTGCCGGGACCGCAGCCGACCTTAACCGTCTGCACGAGCGAATCAACGGCTGGTTCAGCGATACCGCCCGCGACCTGCCCTGGCGCGAGCCCGCGTGTTCGCCCTGGGGCATCCTGGTCAGCGAGATCATGCTCCAGCAAACGCCCGTTGTCCGGGTGCTGCCGGTATGGCACGAATGGCTGAAGCGCTGGCCCACCCCCGCGGCCCTGGCTGGAGAACCCGCCGGGGAAGCAGTACGCGCCTGGGGCCGGCTGGGATATCCTCGCAGGGCACTGAGGCTGCACGCTGCTGCAGCAGCCATTACCCAGGACTATAACGGCAAGGTCCCGGACACGTACCCCGAACTGCTGGCGCTCCCCGGCGTGGGCGGCTATACGGCGGCCGCCGTGGCTTCCTTCGCCTACGGCCGGCGGGAGACCGTGGTGGACACCAATATCAGGCGGGTCCATGCCCGCCTGGTTTCCGGTACTGCGCTGCCGGCCCCTGCCCTCACCGCGGCGGAGATGCGGCTGGCCGCTTCTCTCCTTCCGGCCGACGACGGTTCTTCCGTGCGGTGGAACGCTGCGGTCATGGAGCTTGGGGCGCTCGTGTGCACTGCCCGGGCACCCAAGTGCGCCGCCTGTCCGGTCAGCGACCTCTGCGCCTGGCGCGCTGCAGGCGAGCCGCCGCCGTCGTACGTCCCCAAGGGGCAGGCGTGGCACGGCACGGACCGCCAAGTCCGGGGCGCCGTGGTAGCCGTGCTGCGGCAGGCCGACACTCCGGTGCCGCCGGACATGTTCTTCCGCGAGCCAGCGGACCTGGGTTTTGCACCGACGGGAATCGGCGTGCCGCTGGCCGCCCTGCACCGGCTCAACTCGGCGCCGGAACAGCTGGAGCGGGCGCTGGCGGGCCTGCTTGCCGACGGTTTGGCGGAGATGCACGACGGCGGCTACCGGCTTCCTGCGTGAGCACAAGAAAGTATGCTTTGACTGGCATACTTTTCTTGTAACGGGAACCAGGGGGAAGCCATGAAGATGATCCTGTACATCGTATGGCTGCTGTTCGTCGTCGCAGCGGTGTTCGCAGTGGTCCGGGCCGTCCGCACCACGAAGCGGGACGAGCAGCAGGCCGCATCATGGACCAGGGTGCAGGCCACCGTCACTGGCAGCGTGGCGGGTTGGACCAATGGCGGCGGCGGATCCAGCCGGAGCCGGCGCTTCTTTCCCATGTACCAGTTCACGGACCCGCAGGGAACATTGTTTGCCGGCGAATCAGAGGTCCCCTTCGCCAGCCAACCGGTGCCGGGCGCCCCAATCGAGGTGGCCTACAACCCCGCCAATCCCAACGAGTCGCGGCAGGTTTCCTCCAAGCCCCGGTCAACGCTGGGGTGCATCGTCCCCTTCTTCGCAGTTTTCGCCCTCGCTTCCCTGTGGTTCATCAGCATTTTCCCTGTGGACTGACGCGGGGACCTGCCTATTTTCATACCGGTCTCCGTTTGGCCGTCACAGCTGCCCCGGCCATAACAATGCGGGCATCAGTTGGGTTGGGCCCGGGACGCTCCGGCCACGTTGCCCTACGCTGAAGTATGCGCAGGCACGGGCTGCTTTTGGCTTTGATGACGACGGCGGGACTCGCCACGGCCTGCGGTCCCGGCCCCGGCGCGGTCCCCTGCCCTGCCATCGCCCAGGCCACCGCCGTCTCGGTCACGATCCCTGCCAGCTACGCCCAGCAGGTCGCCGGACTGCACCTGATGGCCTGCCAGGACGGCGAATGCACGGAGGACAGCGTGGACCTCCGGCCGGGAAGCTCGTCCATCGACCAGGGCTGCACCAACGGCGTCTGCTCAGCCACGGCATCTCCGAACGGCAGCAAGGACGCTGTGTTGATGCTGCAGGTGCTCACCGAATCCCCCATGACGGTCACGGCGTCAGGAACGGCGCCGGACGGGACGGCACTGCCCGTTCGCAGCGTCGAATTCCGCCCGCGGGGGGACTATCCGTTTGGCGAGCAGTGCGGCCGGTTCATCACCGCAGGGGTGGTACTCGACGCCGAAGGGCTGCGCCAGCAGGACTGACACGTTGATGCGGTTCAGGACAGTGTGGTTCAGAACAGCGCGGGCTGCCCGAAAGCGTCGCCGCCGGCGGTCGCGGGTGCAGCATCGTGTGCCGGAGTGCTGTGCCGCCATTCGAACCCAAGATCAGCCAGCAGCTCCTCCACGGACGTTTGACCTTCCAGTACTTCAATTTCTGCGGGGCTGTCTTCGAGCTGGGGCCGTTCCATGGCATCGAGCTTATTCGCAGGATGGGCCGCTGCCCCGGGGAACACACCGCCGGACACCGAACGAAGGCTACGGCTCCCCGAATCCTGCCTGCACCAGCCCGCCCACGTAGTTCACGGCCCGTTCCGCGTCGGCACCCCAGGCTTCCACATGCAGCACGGACCCCTTGCCGGCAGCGAGCGTCATCAGTCCCGTCATGGACGCGCCGTCCACCCCGTTGACCGTCACTTCCGCATCGAGCCCGGACAGCCCGCCGGCTATCTTCGCAGCCGGGCGGGCGTGCATCCCGGCCTGGTTGACCAGCTCAAAGTCGCCCGTGAAGTCCGGCCCCCTTCCGGTGGCCGGCCCTTCGCCCACAGCCCCCAGCGGGGAGTCATCCGTATGGCGGACGGGACCGCCCACGGATTCGGCTGCCCGCTTCACCGCCTGCATGTCCGCGCCGCCCTGCGCTGCGACTGCGGCTGCCACCAGGCCCTCCACCAGCGGCGCGTCCGCCAGCACCATGGCCTCCGGGTCTTCGGCGAACTCGAGTGCGGATTCGGCGGTCATCACGGCCGACCCCAGGTCAGTGAGGATGACGGTGCCGCCGCTGCCCGCCTTGTCCAGGGCGGCCAGGACTTTCTCCAGGCTGGTGCCGATCCTTCCGTCGGTGGTGCCACCGGCTGTCAGGACCAGGACGTCGGGCGCCATTTGTGCGGCAAGCTCCGCGGCGCCGTCGGCAATTTTTTCGCTATGGGATACCACCACGAGGCTGACGGTCACGCAGCGGCCCCCACGGCTGCGCGGAGAATCAGAGCGGAAGAGGCTGCGCCGGGGTCCCTGTGCCCTGCGCTGCGCTCCCCGAGGTAGCTTGCGCGGCCCTTCCGCGCCACCATGGGGTCGGTGGCAACGGCGCCCGCCTCGGCAGCCTCGGCCGCCGCTACCAGGACGGTGAGAACATCACCGTTGCCGTCCAGCGCGGCTTCCCGGGCAGCGTCCACGGCCGGCGTCCAGGCATCCACCATTGTCTTGTCCCCGGACTCGGCCTTCCCGCGCGCCACGATGCCGTCGCGGGCAGCGGCAAGGGCGCCCGCCCAGGCTGCGGGTTCTATTTCGGCCGCGTCACCCAGGGATGTTGCCGCACGGAGGAAAGCTGTGCCGTAGAGCGGCCCGGCTGCCCCGCCGACCTTTGACATCAGGGTCATGGCTGTGAGCTTCAGGGCGGCACCGGGGGTCTGCGGCGGGGCCTCAGCCAGCTTGTCCAGGACAGCCTGGAAGCCCCGGTCCATGTTTTCCCCGTGGTCCGAATCCCCGATGGCCCGGTCCAGTTCGATCAGCTCCACCCGGTGCTCGGCCATAGCCTGGGCGGACAGTGTCAGCCACTTCACCGCCCAGGTGACATCAAGCGCCACGGTTACACGCCCCAGCGGAGCGCGGCCGTGTGCACCGGCGCGTCCCACAGTTCCGTGAGCTCATCGTCCAGTCTCAGGACCGAAATGGAGCACCCCTGCATTTCCAGTGCGGTGATGTAGTTGCCCACCAGTGAACGTTCCACCGTTGCGCCGCGGTCCGCCAGGACCTGCGCCGCCCGCCGGAAGACGATGTACAGCTCGCTCAAGGGCGTGCCGCCCATGCCGTTGACGAACAGGAGGACCCTGTCCCCGGACGTGATTCCCAGGTCGGCCAGGACAGGTTCCAGCAGGCGGTCGGTGATGCCGTCAGCGTTCTCCATGGGGATCCGGTGCCGGCCAGGCTCACCGTGGATGCCGATGCCGATCTCGATCTCGTCCTCGGCCAGGTCGAAGCTGGGGGTGCCTGCGTGCGGGACGGTGCATGCGGACAGCGCCACACCCATGGTGCGGACGTTGGCGTTGACGCGTTCACCGACCGCCGCCACCGCGTCCAGGTCATCGCCCCTCTCCGCGGCGGCGCCGGCAAGCTTCTCCACCAGCACGGTTCCGCCCACGCCGCGGCGCCCGGCGGTGTACAGGGAGTCCTCAACGGCGACGTCGTCGTTGACAAGGACGGTGCGGACGCTGATGCCCTCAGCCTCCGCGAGTTCGGCTGCCGTTTCAAAGTTCAAAACGTCACCGGTGTAGTTCTTCACGATATGGACGACGCCGGCTCCTGAGTTGGCCGCGAGGGTCGCCGGAAGGATCTGGTCCGGCGTCGGTGAGGTGAACACCGCCCCCGGCACAGCGGCGTCGAGCATTCCCAGCCCCACGAAGCCGGCGTGCAGCGGTTCATGCCCGCTGCCTCCTCCGGAGACCAGCCCCACCTTGCCGCTCACCGGCGCGTCCTTGCGGGTAATGAACGTGGGGTCCGTGCTAACGGTAACCAGATCGGGGTAGGCCAGGCCAAAGCCCTGTACAGATTCTTCGACGACGGCCCGTGGGTTATTGATGAGTTTTTTCATGGCGGTGCTCCTGGCTCTGCTTCCTGGAGAATGTCACCTTGACCCTACTACCGGCAGGCCCGGCAGCGGTAGGTTCCCGGAGGCCGCCCGGCGGTCCGTCCCTTTAGACGCAGAAAAGGGACAGCCCCCAATGACTGTCCCTTCCCTGTGGGCCCCCCAACCCGGCCACACATAGTTTATCCATCAATTCGAATAAAACAAGTATGCGCAGGTCAGGCGGCTGCAGTCGGTTTTTATGTGCGCCCTTAGAGCACCCGGATCATCCGGGTGTTGCCAAGGGTGTTGGGCTTGACCCTGGCCAGGTCCAGGAACTCGGCGACGCCCTCGTCATGCGAGCGCAGGAGCTCGGAGTACACCACGGGGTCCACTGCGGACTGGTCAGCCATCACTTCGAAGCCGTGGCGCCTGAAAAAGTCCACCTCGAACGTCAGGCAGAAGACGCGGGCCACGCCCAGGGCGCGCGCTTCCTCGAGCAGCCTCTCCACGAGCACGTGCCCCACGCCCTTGCCGCGCCAGTCCCCGGACGCGGCCAGGGTGCGGACTTCCGCGAGGTCCTCCCACATCACGTGCAGCGCTCCACAGCCGATGACCTCGCCGTCGCTGGACTCTGCGATGCGGAATTCCTGCAGGCTTTCGTAGTAGGCCACAGTTTCCTTGGCCATCAATATCCGCTGGTCCGCCAGCGGCGCCACCAGTTTCTTGATGGCGGAGACATCGCTGGTACGGGCAGGGCGGATATGGAAGGACTCAGTCACAGAGCCATCCTACGAGGTGGCCAAGAGCTCAGAGTCCCAGTTCAGCCGGCAGGGGCAGCTCCTGGTCCAGGACATTCTTGGCCAGGAACTGCTCCACCACCTGGTACCAGACTTTTGCATGCTGCGGCTGGAGGACCCAGTGGTTCTCGTCCGGGAAGTACAGGAACCGGTGCGGCGTCTGCCCGTCCTGGTCCGCGGCCAGTTTCGATGTGGACAGCAGTTCGTACCAGAGGCGCAATCCCTCGCCGATGGGTACCCGGTAATCCTTGTCCCCGTGGATCACCAGCATGGGCGTGCTGATGTTTTCCACATGGCGGTGCGGCGAGTTATCCAGCGCCATGTCCTCGGTCATTTCCTTCAGCCAGTACTGCGAGGCATCCGTCGTGGGGCCGAACTGGTCCAGGGCCCACAGGCTGGCATGGGTCACGATGGCTTTGAACCTGCCTGTCTGTCCTGCCACCCAGTTGGCCATGTAGCCGCCAAAGGAGCCGCCCATGGCAGCGGTGCGGTCAGCGTCAATGTCAGGGCGTTCGACGGCGGCGTCGGTCACCGCCATGAGGTCGGTGAACGGAGCCCTGCCCCATGTTCCCCAGCCGCGCTGGATGTGGGCCTGGCCGTAGCCGGTGGAGAGGGCCGGGTCAGGGAGCAGCACCGCGTAGCCCTTGGCCGTCAGCAGCCAGGGGTTCCAGCGCCAGGTCCAGGCATTCCACGAGCCCAGCGGCCCGCCGTGGATCCACAGCAGCATCGGCGCCGGGGACTCCGCGGATGCGCCCTCCGGCAGCGCAAGGTAGGCCGGGACACGGGAACCGTCAGCCGCCGTCGCCGCGATGCGTTCCAGCCTGCCGGGGCGGAAGGGACGCTCCGCCGGGGCGGGCAGGCGCGTGGTCTCGCCGGTCTGGAGGTCGATGCGGACCGGTTCGGGCGGGAACTCGTACGAGCTCCGGAGTGCATAGGCGCTGCGTCCGTCCGGAGAAACCACGACGTCGGTATATGCCGCGGCGTCCTCCGTCACCCGGGTGACCCCAACTTCAGCCGAAGCGGCGGGGACGCTGATCCGGAAAACCGGCGACGCGCCGTCGTCGTCCGCTGTGGCCAGGAGGGCGGACCCGTCAGGAAGCCAGGCTGCGGGCCTGGGCCACCGGTCCCAGTCGTGCGCTATGGGGGTGAGGCCGCCCGGAGTGTCGCCGTCAGCCCCGGAGACATCCAGCAGATGGAGCTTGACCTGCGGTGCCTGGTGCGGCGTGGTGTCGCTCTCGCTGACCACTGCCAGGGTGCTGCCGTCCGGGCTGACGGGCCCGGGGAAGTAGCTCATGCCTTCTTCATCCAGGAGCACCTTGGTGCTGCCGGACGCCACGTCCACGGCCACCAGGATGGACCGGCTGTCCGCCTTGGCCAGCGGCTTCGTGTAGCTCGCGTAGATGGTCTTGCCGTCGGGGCTGACGGCGGTCTCTGCTTCGCGGAGCCTGGGCCCAGCGCCCGGGGTGAGGTTTCGCAGGACGAGCGGCGCTGCGGCGTCCACGGTGCCCGGCTTGCCGTGTGCTTTGTCGGGTCCCTGTTCAACGGCGAAAATACGCGGCTGGCCCGGGCCAAGGTCAGCATCCCAGTAACGGACCGGGTACTCGCTGTGCAGGATGGCGGAGACTTTGTTGTCCTTGCGGGACTTGCGGCGTTCGGCGTCGTCGTCTTCATCGGCCGAACCTGCCAGGACCTCCGCAACAACAAACGTGGCGTCCGCCGCTCTGGCCGTCATCACGGCACCCACCCCGCCGGGCCGGTTCAGCACCACCCGGGCCTCGCCGCCATCCGCAGGAAGCAGCCACAGGGCGTTCACGGGGTCGCCTTCCGGACTGTCCGGGTCCGGCCGGGCCGAGGTGAAGTAGACATCGCCGTTGGCTGCGAATGCCGCCCCGGCCTCGCCTTTGGCACTGCGGGTAATCCTACGCGCCTGCTTCTGCCCTGCGGGATCAAGCTCCCACAGCGCCGTGGCGAATTCGGTGCCCGTGCCGTTCAGGGTGGCCACGGTAGTGACCAGCCGCCGGCCGTCGGGGCTCAAAGCCAGCCCGCTTACCCGCGGGATTGACAGGTAATGGTCCAGATAATGAAAAGGGGTCAAAGGTTGCTCATCCGGGATCGCCGGTTCCAAGTTAGCCATGCCCCCGATTCAACCCGACCGTGTCCCACATCACAAAATAGGCGGCGGCGACACCCACCAAGCTCCCCCGCGACTTCACCCGGCCACCCTTGACGATTACCCCCGAGCGGCGTGTGGCAGGGCCGCGCCGCCACCGGCGCCATTTGCCGCTTGCTGCTCGTTCCTCGCTTTGACGCAAGCTACACAAATGACCCCGGCGCCTGCGCTAAGTGCCGCCGCGCACGAGGTGCCGGGCATCAGGGATTTATGTAGGCGCCGTCAAAGCGACGAAGGAGCAGGCGCCGGGAAATCTCTGATGCCCGGCACCGAAGCCGTCCGCAGCGTCGTAACCCGTGACCGCCAGATGCCAACGCTTTGACGGGACGGGGGGCAAAGCGAAAACCCCGCCGCTCCTTGCGGAGTGGCGGGGCTTTGGCTGTGGAAACTAGACGCTCGGGGCGATTTCCGGGATGCGCGGCTTGGCGTTGCCGGCGAACGTGAACTTCGCGTCGTCGCCTTCGCCTTCCACGTCCACTACGACGATGTCGCCGGCGTGGATCTCGCCGAAGAGGATCTTCTCGGAGAGCTGGTCCTCGATCTCGCGCTGGATGGTGCGGCGCAGCGGCCGGGCACCCATGGCGGGGTCGTAGCCGCGGGTTGCGAGGAGCACCTTGGCAGCGGGCGTGAGCTCGATGCCCATGTCCTTGTCCTTGAGGCGCTTCTCCAGCCGCGTGACGAAGAGGTCCACGATCTCGATGATCTCGTCCTGGGTGAGCTGCGGGAACACCACAACGTCATCCACACGGTTCAGGAACTCGGGGCGGAAGTGCTGCTTGAGTTCCTCAGTGACACGGGCGCGCATGCGGTTGTAGCCGGTCTGCGTGTCGGTGCCGGACTGGAAGCCGGTGGCCACACTCTTGGAGATGTCCCGGGTGCCGAGGTTGGTGGTCATGATGATCACGGTGTTCTTGAAGTCCACCACGCGGCCCTGGGAGTCGGTCAGGCGGCCGTCTTCCAGGATCTGCAGCAGCGAGTTGAAGAGGTCCGCGTGGGCCTTCTCCACTTCGTCGAACAGCACCACGGAGAACGGACGGCGCCGGACCTTCTCGGTCAGCTGGCCGCCTTCCTCGTAGCCGACGTAGCCCGGAGGGGCACCGAAGAGCCGTGAGACGGTGTGCTTCTCGGAGTACTCGGACATGTCCAGCGTGATGAGGGCGTCCTCTTCACCGAACAGGAACTCCGCGAGTGCCTTGGCGAGTTCGGTCTTGCCGACGCCGGTGGGGCCGGCGAAGATGAACGAGCCGCCGGGACGCTTGGGGTCCTTGAGCCCTGCACGGGTGCGGCGGATGGCCTGGGACAGGGCCTTGATGGCCTCGTTCTGGCCGACGACGCGCTTGTGCAGTTCGTCTTCCATCTTCAGCAGGCGCGAGGATTCTTCCTCGGTCAGCTTGAACACGGGGATGCCGGTGGAGTTGGCCAGCACCTCGGCGATGAGGTCCTCATCCACCTCGGAGATGTCGTCCATGCCGCCGGACTTCCAGTGGCGTTCCTTCTCAGCGCGCTCGGTGATCATCTTCTGCTCCTTGTCACGGAGCGCAGCTGCACCTTCGAAGTCCTGCGCGTCAATCGCGGACTCCTTTTCCATCTTCAGCTTGGCGATGCGCTCGTCCATGGCCTTGAGCTCCGGCGGAGCGGTCATGCGGCGGATGCGCAGCCGGGCGCCGGCCTCGTCGATCAGGTCGATCGCCTTGTCCGGCAGGAAGCGGTCAGAGATGTAGCGCTCGGCGAGGCTGGCAGCAGAGGCCAGGGCGCCGTCGGTGATAGTGACTCGGTGGTGCGCCTCGTAGCGGTCACGCAGGCCCTTGAGGATCTCGATGGCGTGCGCCACGGAGGGTTCCTTGACCTGGATCGGCTGGAAGCGGCGCTCCAGGGCAGCATCCTTTTCGATGTGCTTGCGGTACTCATCCAGCGTGGTGGCACCGATGGTCTGCAGCTCACCGCGGGCCAGCATGGGCTTCAGGATGGAGGCAGCATCGATTGCGCCTTCGGCGGCACCGGCACCGACGAGGGTGTGGATCTCGTCGATGAAGAGGATGATGTCCCCGCGGGTGCGGATTTCCTTGAGGACCTTCTTCAGGCGCTCTTCGAAGTCACCGCGGTAGCGAGAGCCTGCCACCAGCGAACCGAGGTCCAGGGTGTAGAGCTGCTTGTCCTTGATGGTCTCGGGGACGTCGCCGCGGACAATCGCCTGGGCCAGGCCCTCGACGACGGCCGTCTTGCCGACGCCCGGCTCGCCGATCAGGACCGGGTTGTTCTTGGTACGGCGGGAGAGGACCTGCATGACGCGTTCCATCTCCTGCTCGCGCCCGATGACCGGGTCCAGCTTGTTCTCGCGCGCAGCCTGAGTGAGGTTGCGGCCGAACTGGTCCAGGACGACGGATCCTGCAGGTGCGCCCTCGGGCTGTCCGGAGCCGACGCCTGCGCCGGTGGTCTCCTTGCCCTGGTAGCCCGAAAGGAGCTGGATGACCTGCTGGCGGACCCTGTTCAGGTCGGCGCCGAGCTTGACCAGCACCTGGGCGGCAACACCCTCACCCTCGCGGATGAGTCCCAGCAGGATGTGCTCCGTGCCGATGTAGTTATGGCCCAGCTGGAGGGCTTCGCGCAACGAGAGCTCCAGCACCTTCTTGGCACGGGGGGTGAAGGGGATGTGGCCGGACGGCGCCTGCTGGCCCTGCCCGATGATCTCCTGCACCTGCTCGCGAACGCCGTCGAGCGAAATGCTCAAGGACTCAAGAGCTTTGGCGGCAACACCCTCACCCTCATGGATCAGACCCAAGAGGATGTGTTCGGTACCGATGTAATTGTGGTTCAGCATGCGTGCCTCTTCTTGGGCAAGCACAACTACGCGACGGGCACGGTCCGTAAATCGCTCAAACATTTCGCCACACTCCTAGCTACGACGTACTTTGATGCTACGTGGCTGACCCAGACTTGGGGAGCGTGTTCGCCACAGGGGAAACCGGAGCCATTGCCCAGGGCTGGCCAGGCTAGCCGCCAGCTGGCGTGAGGCCCGTGGTTTTCGGTTTGCGACGCCGGTATTCCTGTGGGCTTGGTCGGGATAGTAGGTGACGTACGCCTTGTCAACGCCGCGGAGCGCAGCGTCCCACGTGGTTTCGTCATCCCAGTCAAAGGCGGGAAACCCTGAGCGGGACCCGATACGGACGGAGATTCCTCGGCCCGCGAGCCGCTCAGCCACCCTGCGGCCAGTCTTGCCGGTGCCGCCGATGACCAGGATAGTGCCGTCGTTTGCCTGTGTGGTCGCCTCAATGGGCTCGCTGTCTTCCATACTTCAACCCAACCAACAGCACTGGCAGCACGACATACCCGCCCCGCTCACCTTCATGTGATTCCGTATCAGGCGGGCCCTTCATGCCGGCGGCTTGCCGTAACGGGGGTAGCGTCGAGTCTGGGTTCTCCCTCCCGGCCCGCTGACACCGGCCGGGCCACCACCACAGGACCGGAGCCATGCTTACCATCACGCTGCTTCTCAGCGCTGCGACCGTTACCCTCGCCGGAATCGGCGGGCTCTACTATTCCTATGCATGCTCAGTGATGCCGGGCCTGCGCTCTACGGATGATGCGACATTCGTCAGCGCGATGTCCCAGATCAATTCGGCGATCCAGACCCCCGTCTTCGCGCTGAGCTTCTTCGGAGCATTCCTTTCCCTGGCTGCCGCGTCGGCGTTTTCGTGGGGCAATGGGCTTGACAGCGCCGCGCCCGTCTCCGTCGCCCTGGCCTGCTACACAGCCACCATGGCAATCACCTTCTGCGTCAACATTCCCCTGAACAACCAACTCGCGGTGGCCGCCAGGCTTGGAGACGCTGCAGCGGGAAGACGTACTTATGAAATCAGGTGGACGCGCTGGAATCTGCACCGCACTTGGTTGTCTCTGGCTGGCGTTGTTGCACTTAGCGTCGCTTGGGCCGCTCTCGGGCAGTGGTGACGGTAACGCCAAGGCGGTAAAAGCGCAGTCCCGTGCTGTGGCGAAGAATCGGCATAGAACGTTTCATTCGCCTTTGTGAAAGCCAGCCCGGCGATTTGACATTGCTGAGCTGGAAGGGCCGCTGGACCATTCGGGACGGAATCGTCTTAGCTGTGGCGGTACGTGCTCCGCTCGCGTGAAAAAGCCCTGCCTTCGCACTCAGGCGGAGGCAGGGCAAAAAGGGCAGCAGGTGATCCGGAACTAGGAATTTGCCTTTTGGTAGGCTTCCTGGATTTCGGCCTGAATTCGGCCGCGGCTGTTAACCGTGTAGCCGTTTTCACGCGCCCACTGCCGTATTTGGGCAGAATCGTGGCTGCGGCCGCTGGCTGCTGCTTTGGTTCGGACGGCCCGGCCGCCGCCGGAGGACTTCCGTGCGGCTGCAACAAACCGCTCAAGCGAAGAGCGGAGCTCGGCGGCGTTTGACGCCGAAAGGTCAATCTCGTAGTTGACCCCGTCAAGGCCAAACTTTACATTCTCGTCTGCGGATCCCCCATCCAGATCATCAACGAGGATGATGTTTACTTTCTGTGCCATTTAAAAGACTTCCTTTTGGAAAGGGTTCGGTTTTCAGAAAAGCAGGATGTTTCCTAAAAAGTATGACTCTTTTTATGGCAACGCGTCAAAGCGCCGAATGGTTCCTGTGGATATTAGGGGGAAAGTGTGGGGTTTTATCTATTCGATTCAGGGTCAGGCCGGTCAACGGGTGCCGCAGTCCGGGTTTCAGCTTCTGCCTGGGCCTGGGCTTCGGCCTGCCGCTCGGCCTTGTCCGCGTTGAAGATCGATTTCATGGCGAACCAGAAAAGCAGGCCCACCACAATGGACGGGAGGAGGACGGCCACGTACTCCATGGTCAGTGCCCTTCCGGCTTGAGGAGCGGGAAGAGGATGGTTTCGCGGATTCCGGCACCGGTGAACAGCATGACCAGGCGGTCAATCCCCAGACCGATTCCACCCATGGGAGGAGCGCCGTACTCGAGTGCGCGCAGGAAGTCCTCGTCCAGCTGCATGGCCTCGACGTCACCGGCCGCGGCGTGGCGCGACTGCTCGGTGAGCCGTTCACGCTGGATGACGGGGTCGATCAGCTCGGAGAAGGCCGTGCCGCGCTCCATGCCGCCGATGATGAGGTCCCAGGCCTCGATCAGCCGGCCGTCCTCCCGGTGCGGGCGGGCCAGCGGCTGGGCCGACGGCGGGTAGTCGTACACGAAGGTGGGGTTCAGCAGCGTTGGCTCAACGATCTCGCCGAACAGTTCAACAGCCAGCTTCTCGGCGTCCCACTTCGGGTCCACCTTGACCTCGTGCTTTTCGGCAATCCCGCGAAGCACCTCAAGCGGTGTCTCCGGCGTGACTTCCTGGCCAACGGCGTCGGAAAGGCCCGGGTAGACGGCAAGCCATGCCCAATCGCCGTCGAGGTTGATCTCCCCTGCCTCGGTCTGGAGGACACGTCCGGCACCCACTGCGTCAGCGGCGTCGAGGATGATCTCCTTGATGCGCTCAGCCATGACGAACTGGTCAGCCCACGCCTCGTAGCACTCAAGGGTGGTGAACTCGGGGCTGTGGGTGGAGTCCACGCCCTCGTTGCGGAACACGCGGCCCATGTCGTAGACGCGGTCGATCCCGCCCACCACGGCACGCTTGAGGTAGAGCTCGGTGGCGATGCGCAGGGTCATCTTCTGGTCGAAGGCGTTCATGTGGGTCTCGAACGGGCGGGCCAGGGCACCGCCGTGGACCAGGTTCAGGATGGGGGTTTCCACCTCCACGTAGCGGTGGCGGAAAAGCGTCTCGCGGATGGAGCGGGTGATGGCTGCGCGGGTGTAGACCATCTCGCGGGCTTCGTCGCGGACCATCAGGTCCACGTAGCGCTGGCGGACACGGGTTTCCTCGTTCAGTTCGGCGTGCAGCACCGGCAGGGGGCGGAGGGCCTTGGATGCCATGGACCAGGATTCCGCCATGACCGAGAGCTCGCCGCGACGGGAGGAGATGACCTCGCCCTTGATGAACACGTGGTCCCCGAGGTCAACCAGCGCCTTCCAGTCGGCGAGCGCTTCCTCACCCACATTGGCGAGGCTGAGCATGGCCTGCAGCCGGGTACCCTTGCCGTCGGTTCCGCCTTCCTGGAGGGTGGCGAAGCACAGCTTTCCGGTGTTGCGGACAAAAACGACGCGTCCGGTGACGCCGACGATGTCGCCGGTGGTGTCGTCCGCCTCGAGGTGGGCGTACTTTTCGCGGACCTCGGCGAGGGAGTGCGTCCGCTCCACACCCACCGGGTACGCCTCGGCGCCGCGCTCGATGAGTTTGGCGCGCTTCTCCATGCGGATCCGCATCTGCTCGCTGGCGTCGAGCGGCTCTGGGGCGTTCTTGGGCGCGGGGGTGTTTTGGGAAGTCACAATCCCCAAGTTTACCGGGACTTCGGGGACGCAGGATTCGGGCGCAACCCGCCCGGTCCCGGGCGTGCCTGGGCAGCTGCGCAGTCCTGCCTAGGATGGGGTGGTGAAAGAACAGGTACTTCCAACGCACGACGGCGGCCGGCTGGCTTTGTACAGCTACGGCACCGAGGATGCGCCGGGAGAGCGCCGTGTGCTGGTGATCGGGGGCGCCTTCCTGACTGCCCTGATCTACCGTCCGTTTTCCGAGGCGCTGGCAAAGGGCCTGGGCGAAGGTTGGGCCGTGGACGTGTACGACCGCCGCGGCCGCGGCAGCTCCTCCGAGCAGCCCGCCGACTACTCCATGGCCACTGAGATCGCGGACGTCCGCACCGTCCTGGATGCCACCGGCGCCCGGAACATCCTGGGCCACAGCCTGGGCGGTTCCGTGGCGTTGAACGCCGTCCAGGAGTTCACCGGTACCACGTACGTGCCGGACAAGTTGGCGGTGTACGACCCCGCCGTGAACATTGACGGCAGCATCGACACCGGCTGGCTGGACGGGTTCGAGGACGCCGTGAACAACGGCAGGGTGGGGCATGCCCTGGCCCACATGAAGAAGGCCACCAGCGCCGGTTCGGCGATGTCCAAGATCCCCGAGCCGGTCCTTGCCGGGCTGATGGCCGTGCTGTCCCGGACCAAGATCAACAGGATGTTCCGCGAGGTCATGCCCAGCGGCGTTGGAGAGCTGCGCGCCGCGTACAAGGAGGCGGACCACGCCAGGGACTTCAGCGTGCTGCCCGCCAACACCCACTTCATGGCCGGCGGCAAGAGCCCCAGCTACTACAAGGCCACGGCGGAGCGGCTGCACGCCGCCGTGCCCGGCAGCACGTACGAGCTCTCCCCCAAAGGCTTCCACGGTTCCATCCCTGCCGCCGTTGATGAGCTAGTGACGGACATCTCGGAGTACTTCAAGGGCTAGTCACGGCCACGGCCCCGAGTTTTTGTCCAGATGTGCAGGGTTAAGGTGCCTTGAAGCCTGCACATCTGGACAAAAACTCCATGGTCGGGAGGGGGTCAGGTGCGCTCCCCCCTGCTGAAGCCGGCCAGGGCCGCGTCTCCCAGGTTCTGCCAGACGCTTTTGGGCTGGCGCTCCGCGCTGCGATCTGCCAGCCAGTCACCGTAGCGGGTGATGTCCTCCCCGCCCGCGGCAGCCACAGCGTCGCAGGCGAACCCGACCGCCGTCGACCCGTCCGCGAGTTCGATGGATCCGAGCAGCATGGGCTCGGGCAGGGCAGCCAGGAACGCGCCGAGCCCCGCCGGGGACACCAGCCACCGTTCACCCACCAGCTCTGCGCCGCCGTGGTCCGAGCGGTACACCCCCGGCTTGGGCGGCACGGTGTCCAGGGACACCATGCGGTAGCGCGCCGCGGTCCGCACCAGGCCGTCCCAGGCGGCGCCCAGTTCTTCCAGCTGCGGCGCCAGCGGCTGGCCCTTTCGGTGCGCGCCCACCACAACGAGCGGGCATCGACCCCACCGTGGAGGGCATCATC